>JAYTEZ010000324.1:0-2399 GCA_043734805.1 Microbacteriaceae bacterium | reverse complement strand
GCCGCCGAGCGGCTCGCACCCTTTCGCGATCGGGTGCACCTCGTGCACACGGTCTACGACCGGTTCGCCGAGGCGCTGTCGTCGCTCGGGATCGGCGATGTCTCCGGCATCCTGTTCGACCTCGGAGTCTCATCGCTGCAACTCGACCGGGTCGAGCGAGGCTTTTCGTACTCGAAGGATGCCCCGCTCGACATGCGGATGGACACGACGTCGCCGCTGACCGCAGAGCGCATCCTCGCGGAGTACGGCGAGAGCGACCTGCGCCGGATCTTCCGGGAGTACGGGGAGGAGCGGCTGGCCTCACGCTTCGCGGAGCGGATCGTCGAGAAGCGCGGGGCGGCGCCTCTCGTGCGGTCGGCGCAACTGGTCGAGCTGATCACGGCGGCAACGCCCGTTGCGATCCAGCGGAACGGGCATCCGGCCAAGCGGGTTTTTCAGGCCCTTCGGATCGAGGTCAACCAGGAGCTGTCCGTGCTGGAGCGAGCAATCCCGGCTGCACTGAATTCCCTCGAGGTGAACGGCCGCATCGTCGTACTCGCCTACCAATCTCTGGAGGACCGTATCGTCAAGCGTGCCCTCGTGGCAGCATCCTCATCGACCGCACCGGTCGGCCTCCCGGTCGAACTGCCCGAGCACCGCCCGGAGTTCACCCTGCTCGTGCGTGGCGCAGAACTCGCCACGGACGAGGAAAAAGCCGCCAACCCACGATCGACGCCGGTTCGCCTTCGCGCAGCAGAGCGAGTCCGGAGGGCGGCGTGAGCACCAATCTTGCGTACGCACTGCCGTCCCGTGCTCCCCGCGTGTCCGAAGACCACCCGCGACAGATCGAAATCGTCTCCACTCGCGGTCAGCGACGAGCTCGCCCGCGCGTCGTGTACGCGCTCGTGGCCGTTGCCGGTCTCTTCGTGATCCTGATGTCGCAGCTGCTTCTGAGCATCCTGCTCTCCGACGGTGCGTACCAGATCTCAGCGCTCCAGGCGACGCATAAGGACCTCGCGCGTGACCAGCAGACGCTGACCGAAGCTCTGCACGTGCTCGAGTCGCCGCAGAACCTTGCGGGGCGCGCGGCGCAACTGGGAATGGTCCTGAATAGCAGCAGCAGCACCGCCGGATGGCTGCGACTGTCCGACGGCGCGGTGCTCCGGGCGCCGTCGGCTGCGACGGGGACCAACGCCGTCGGAACAAATGGTGGAGCGCTCATTCCCAACGTGCTGCTCACCCCGGAGGTGACGGCGCTCGGGGCGACGCCTCCGTTGGCCGCCAACGCGGCCACGACGGGCGCGCCTGCCACGCCAACCGCCGCCGGCTCGGTAGCGTCGATTCCGTTGGCACTGCCCGCACCGGTCACCCACTAGCTGTGTCGGTTGGCACAGCTCGAGAGTCGAGAAATCTCCCGTGAATAGTCCACGCAGCAGTCGTCGTCGGCTCGCCCTCGCCATTGTCGTCACCTTCGCCATCGTTGCTGTGTTTGCCGCACGACTCGTCGATATCCAGCTTGTTCGGGCCGACCAGCTCAATGCGGAATCGCTCAACAAAAGGGCAATCGCCACGACCACTTACGCCCCGCGCGGCCAAATCGTCGACACCAACGGCGTTGTACTCGCCGACACCGTCTCCCGCTATGACGTGACGGCATCGCCCCTCAACATCAACTCGTTCACCCGTACCGCGAAAGACGGCACGAAGACCGCGGTGAGCGTCATAGCTGCCGCGACCGAGATCGCCACCCTCACCAAACAGGATCCGACGGCGGTCTTCCTCAGCATCACCAGGAATCCGAAGTCGGATTACGCCATCGTGGCGAAGGCGGTCGACACCGCGACGATGCGCGCAATCGATAAACTCAACATCCCGGGAATCTACTTTCAGAGGCATCCAAAGCGAACCTATCCGGATGGCGCGGTCGCCGGCAACCTCGTCGGTTACATGGGCACGGACGGCCCGGGCGGCGGGCTCGAACTGTCAGCCAACACGTGCCTCGCGAGCACGAACGGTTCATCCACCTACGAGCAGGGCGCCGACGGTGTGCAGCTCCCCGGAAGCACGGTGACCTCCAAAGCTCCGCGTCCCGGCGGAACTCTCAAGCTCTCGATCGACCAGGACCTTAATTGGTTCGTGCAACAGGCGATCGCCGAGCAGGGGACCGCAATCCAGGCCCAATCCGCCACGGCTGTCGTGCTGCGAATCAAGGACTCGCATCTCATGGCCGTGGCCGACTGGCCGTCGGTCGATCCGAACAACGTCGACGCCACTCCCGTCGCAAATTTCGGCTCCCTCGCCTTCGCCGCGCAGTACGAGCCCGGCTCGGTGTTCAAGGCCATGTCGGCGGCGATGCTCATCGACTCCAGGATCGGGTCACCAACCATGCAAGCCACGGTGCCGTCGTCCTGGGTGACGCC
>JAYTEZ010000323.1:0-5861 GCA_043734805.1 Microbacteriaceae bacterium | reverse complement strand
TAGTAAGGCGCACACAGTGTCTTGAGCGCTTCGACTCGCCCCAGAGTCTGGGCGAAGCGTTCACCGCGGAACATTTGGTGCTGCTGTGAGCCCGCCGCCCAGGTTTCATAGGTGCCGGATGTCCATTCGCCGCTCAGCGACCCGGAGTCGAAGGCGACCCGATCGATGAACGCCGTGTTGGTGCGGGCGCCGGCGGGAAATAGTGCCTCGACCGGACGCTGCTCGAAAATGTTGAATATGACCTGGATCGAGTCGACGAGGCCGAGGGCGGCGACATCCACCCCTTCCTCCGGCCGGTAGTCACGAAGAGAGACACCGATTTTGTCGATCTTGCCCTCCACTCGGAGCGCGTTGAGCGTCTCGAGCCAGTCAAGGTCGGTGACACCGTCGGCGAACCAGCCGTGGAGCTGCAGGAGGTCGAGGCGGTCAACGCCGAGGCGCCGTAGAGCGAGATCGACCCCGTGCCGGAGATGCCATTCCGGGTAGCGGCCACGCATGAGCGGATCGTTCTCGTCGGCGCTGGGCCATACAGTTGGCTGGATCTTCGTCGCAACGTAGACCTTGCCGCCGTCCCACCGTCGAAGCGATTCGCCGACTACTTCCTCACTGTGCCCGGCGCCGTACAGCTCAGCTGTGTCGACGAAATTGATGCCGTGGCCGTAGGCCTCGAGAAGCGTGGCGATCGATTCCTCGTCGTCGACCCGCCCCCACTGGCCACCGAGTTGCCATGCGCCGAACGAGATCTCGCTGACGTCCCATCCGGTGCGTCCAAAGGTGCGGTAGTGCATCGGGAGTGGTACCTCTCGTTGGTGCTGGCTGTGGTTCCTGCTGGGCTCCAATAGAGCCAAGGGTACTAATTCAGGGTGAAGTGCTGGTGCGGGAGTCCGCGGCCGAGCTCGGCGAATTCGACGGGAAGCTTCGAGAAACCGCGCACCATCTGCTTGATCCAGCGCTCGGGCGAGCCGACGATCCGGATATCTGGTCCGGCGAGGAGTTCCTCGACGGCGATTTTCGCGGCGAGTCGTGCGAAGGGCGCTCCCATGCAGGCGTGAATGCCTTCGCCGAAGGACATGCTCCGGTTTTTCGGCGTGAACTCGCGCCCGATGTCGAAGACATCCGGATCGGTATAGACGCGCTCATCACGGTTTGCAGAACCCTGAAGGAACACCACGCGCGAATCGGCAGGGATGGTAACGCCAGCGATGACGATCTCTTCGATGGTCTGTCGGGAAAGGTTCTGGCCCGGCGTCTCGTAGCGCAGCGTCTCCTCGATGAACCGCGGGATCATCCCGGGGTTCTCGCGCAGATAGCCCTGCAGCTTTGGAAATTTGTCGAGCACGTAGACGATGTTGGTCAGCAACGCCGCCGGAGCGTCGCTCGCCGCCGAAAGCACCAAGTGTGCGAGGCCGTCCTGCTCGGCCTGAAAGACCTTGCCTTTTTGGGAAGCGAGAAGGATTTGAGTGTAAGCGTCAGACCCGGACGTATCGGCCCCGGCCTCGATCTCGGCTCGTCGGGCCGCAAAGCGCCGGGCCAGCAGCTCCTCGGTCTCCCCATTGGCAATCGCGGCGTCGGCCGGGATGCCGAACTTGCCGACCGTTCGTTCCATTGCTCGCCAGAGGTGGGAAACGAACGCTTCGTTGTCCTCAGCCGGTGAGCCGAGGAGGGAGATGCCCATGCCGATGGACATCGGAAGGGCGAAACCGCTGGCGAAGTCGCCGCCGCCCTCGGCGTGGAGGTCGGCGAGAAGACTCCGAGCGAATTCGCGAACCCCGTCTTCCTTCGCCAGGATCTCGCGGGCGGCGAAGGTACGTCGGACAGCCTGCCGAAGGTTGGTGTGACGCGGCGGGTCCTGAGCGACGAGGATCCCCTCGCCATAAGAATCGTGCGTCCCGTCGATGTCGTTGCCGAGACAATTGACGAGCTGCGCACTGTTGGCAAGCCCGGCTCGCACGTCGTCGTACCGAGACACGACGTAGATCTCGCGATCGGGATTGAAATAGACGGGTGCGGCATCGCGCAGTCGCTTGTAGGTGTCGTAGGGGTGGTCGTACACGGCGTACGACAGGGGGTCGTAGTAGACGGTCAAGTCAAGGGGAGGCGCAGGGACCGGCTCATCCACGAGTTCGCTCGGCGTCCCCCCTTGAGTGTTTAGTCCGTCGGCAGGCGCCGAAACTGTAGGACCGGCCGTGTTCGCGAGCTCGTGGTGGGGACATCCGGGCCCGACGAGGGTGTCCGGATCAGTGGTCGATGTCATGTCCTCAGACCTTCTTCGTAATTAAAAGGTGACACTGCCGAACGGAACCTGCCCGGTTCCAGGCAGGAGGACTCACGTCGGGTAGGTGATCGGCAATCGTGAGACTCAGTCACCCTCGTTCGCGTACGTTGTCCCGCCGTTAGCACCCACCGGAACGGGAAGCGAGTCGATCAGTATGTTAGGACATTACGTGAGGTCATGCCACGCCTTTCGAATAGAACCAGAACAATTGGTACCACTTGCAATACCAATGGAACCGTTCGATGCCCTCAGTGTTGTGACAGTGCCCGACCAGCGCGAGGTCCGCGGCATGGTCTGGCAGGTGCGAGCGGCAACCTTCGAGGCTCCGGTCGCCAACCAGCACTGAGGCGGAGTAGGCCGTCGACGACAGTGTTGCCCGACTGGCCTCTGCTTCACGGCAACTAGAGAACTATCTCCACTCGGACACCGACGGTGTCGTAGGTGGTCTTGGCGCGTGCGTCACGGGTTGCGAGCGCGCAGTGATGTTCGGCTGCAGCGAGTGCAACCATCGCGTCGTACACCGCGCCTCCGGCGATGCCAAGTCCGGCGAGGAAACTGGGCAGGTGTTGTGAGGTATCCGCCGACATGAGCAGTGGTGGTGCGAAGCGCTCGGTCAGCAGTCGGAAAGCGTCTGCCGGGTTGAGCCGGGCATCGCCGGGCAATCGCGTCAGCACGGAGTAAGTTTCCGCTAGCGCATGACCGCTGAGTGCGACATCACGCCCCCTCCACCAGCCGACGACCGCGGCGTGCGCGCGGTGGCTCTGCACCAGGAGCGGTACAGCAACGCTGGTGTCAAGTGCGATCAGGGAGCTCAACGCCGACCGGCGTCGATGAGCGCGAAGACCACATCATCATCGATCTCCGTCGTGCCCACGGCCACGAGTGCACCTGACTCATCGACGAGCCGGGCCGTTCGGCCGGCCGGGGTCATTTGCAGCCCACTGCCGTAGCGAGATATGTCTACCGTGGACCCCGCGCGAAGTCCGAGAGCATCACGCAACACTTTCGGGACCATGATGCGTCCGACGGAGTCCATGGTTGCTTCCATAGGGAACATCTTACCAGTCGTTTCCCACTTCGTGCGCGTGCGATTCCCGCTGGCTTCATGGCGCGCGACTGGGAAAACATGGCCGCTGCCTGTGACAGATCGTTCGGGCGCCTGTGCGCTGGTGCGACCGGGGCTCCTCTCGATGTTCTCGGCAGTCGCGACTCGGGGGCAGCTCTGTCCCGACGGTCTCTAGACGTCGGAACGGGCACAGTTGCGCGAGCTTCCGCCGCCGGGCTGCTTCGCCCGTATGCTCGGACTAAAAGTCGGATTACGAGTCGGATTACAAGGAGGAGCAGATGCGCACGCGGGAACATTTGGCTCGAGCGATGTGGACTCTATTCGAGCCGATCCACGCGGTGACCTATTTTTCAGCACAGTCGCGCGAGGAGTTCGCCGCACTGGGTTTGACCCGATATTGGGACGGCTACTTCGCGGGCAGGGCCGCGCCGTTGGGCGCCGTCTCTGCGGAACCCGTCGTCGCAATCTTTAGCGGCTTCGCCCCGTCCCTGGTCGGCCGGGCATTGCCAAGCCTGTGGTCGTCCGTCTCGGTAGAGCAGGCGCTGGATGCTCGGTCCCGAGGCGCTGCGGCTGCACTGCGCGTGCTCATGCCCGACGAAGAAGTTGTCGCGAAAGCCGCAGCCGCGCTCGCCCCGATCGCGCAGCACGTCGACACCATCGGACGCCCGCTGGCGGCGGCGAACCGGGCGCTACCCGAGGCGTCCGACCCCTACCAACGGCTGTGGCAGGCCGCGACGACCCTGCGCGAGCACCGGGGCGAGGGGCACGTCATCGCGTTGGTGAGTGAGGAGATCGCAGGGCTGACCACGATCGTCCTGCGAAGCGCCGTCGATGCGGATGTCACAACCATGAAACGTGTCCGCGGATGGAGCGAGGATGAGTGGGATGCGGAAGTCGAGGACCTCATGACCCGGGGCCTGCTCAATCCCCACAACACCATCACCGCCATCGGTGCGGAGGCGCTCAACAGGGCTGAACAGCTCACCAATCGTCTGGCTCTTGGTCCGTGGAAACGCCTCGACGACCACGACATCATCTCTGTCGCTCGTCTCCTCGCACCGATAGCGCGCGAATGCGGAAACATTTTTCCGTACCCGAACCCGATTGGGATTACTCAACCGTGGAATCCCGACGAGGACCCGACAGCCTCGGCGGTGCCAGCCATGCCCGTCATGGCCTGAGCGACCCAACTAGAGGTGTGCCGCCATCGCGGCCACCACGCGCCGTGCTATTTCGCGATTGAGATCATCCGGGACCGGCTGTGCACCCGGTTCGAGCGCCGTCCGATCGGCAGCAACGCGCTCGAGCGACAGAGCCTGGAGCAGGAAACCGAGGTCCATCGATTCGAGCGAGTTGCCCTTCGGCTCACGTCCGGCCAGGTTGAACATCCTCCCCTCGGCTATCAGGATGAGGTGGCGTCCGTCGGCAAACTCGATTCTCTCGATGGCCTCGTCCACCTGGACAACATTGCTCGCCGCGGCCTTGAGCGCCGCGACGTCGATCTCCCAGGCGAAATGCCCACAGTTGGCGAGGACCGTCCCGGACTCCATCTGTTCGAAGTCCGTCGCGCCGAGAACGTCGGGGTGCCCGGTGGCGGTGATAAACGTCTCACCCCAGCCGGCCAGATCGGCCATCGGAGCAATCCGATAGCCGTCGAGCGCAGCCTCGAAAGCCTTGAGCTCATCGATTTCGGCGATGGCCACCCGGCCGCCGAGTGCCCGCAGGTACTGCGCGACCCCCCGACCGCACCAGCCGTAGCCCGCGACGACGAACCGGCGGCCAGGGACCATGAGGTTGGTGATGCGCATGAAGCTCTCGACGACCGACTGGCCGACCGCGTGGCGATTCTCCCCGATCGCCTTCAACAGGCTGTCGTTGATGACGATCACCGGGAAGGGAACCGTACCGCGCAGCTCGCCGCGAAGTCGGTCTCCTCCGGAAGTGGTCTCCTCGGTGCCTCCGATGATGGTGGCGGCGTTTCCGCGCCCGACGAGCCCGGCGATGAGGTCCGCCCCGTTGTCGAGGATGATGTCCGGCTCCGAATCGAGCACACTCGCGAGATTCGCGTGATGCTGGTCGAGCGTGTCATCCCGCGCTCCGAAGATCGTCATCCCCTGCGAGCGGAGCACCGCAACGATGTCGTCCTGAGTGGAGCCATGGTTACCGGTTGCGACGATCTCGGCGCCGCCTGCTGCCAGCACTTCCAGAAGAACAGCGGTCTTGGGCTCGAGGTGGATGGAGACGCCGATCCGATGCCCGGCGAAAGGTTTGCTCTGTTCGAACGCCGCCCTGGCCGCCGCGAGCAGTCGCATGCGTGAGCGTATCCAGCCGAGGCGGCGCTCGCCTCGCTCGACGAGTTCTGACCCGGGCATTGTCACCGACATTGGTGCTCCTTTACGAGGATCGCGCGCCGATTCTCGCTCAGGATGCTACACCAGTGCACGTGACCTCCACGCGCGAAAGTCTTACGTCAGCGCGGCCTCGAGCTTGCGCGTCAGTTCCTCGGTGTCGAAGTAGTTC
>JAYTEZ010000322.1:0-2768 GCA_043734805.1 Microbacteriaceae bacterium | reverse complement strand
CCAGGGCGGTCATGTGCGGGAAGAGGTTAAAGCGCTGGAAGACCATTCCGATGTCTCGGCGCTGAAGCGCCGCCTCCTGCGGACGCATCTCATGCAGCTTGTCGCCCTTTTCCCGGTATCCGACGAGGGTGCCGTCGACTCGAAGGCGCCCGGCATCCACTGTCTCCAGGTGATTGATGCAGCGCAGGAAGGTTGATTTGCCCGAGCCACTGGGCCCGACGAGGCACATCACCTCGCCACGTTTGACCGAAAGCGAGATGCTCTTGAGTACCTGGTTCGAGCCGAAACTTTTCGAGACGCGATCCGCATCCACCATCAAGGTGTCGTTCATGGCGTACCGTCCCCTCTCCCGTCGCCCAAGCGCGTCTCGGTGTCTTCTTCGGCCGAGCCGACCGCGGGCACGATACCGGTAGCGACCGTGACCCTCTTCTCCGGTTGCGCCGCCCCGACCCCGCGGGCGAACCGTTTCTCGAGGAAGAACTGGCCAACCATGAGGATCGAGGTGAATGCCAGGTACCAGAGGGAGGCAACAAGGAACAACGGGATCGTATTGAACGTTTCCGCGGAGATGTCCCGCGAACGGGTGAACAGGTCGAAGCTGTACGGCACCGCCGTCACGAGAGACGTGGTCTTCAGCATGGAGATGACTTCGTTGCCGATGGGCGGGATGATTACGCGCATCGACTGCGGAATGATGACGCGCCACATCGTTTGGAACCAGCTCATCCCGAGCGCCGTCGACGCCTCTTCCTGACCGCGATCGACGGAGAGGATGCCGGCGCGCACGATCTCGGCCAGATAGGCGGCCTCATTGAGCGCGAGCCCGATGACCGCAAGCTGGAAAACATTGAGTATGGCACCGGTGGGCAGCGTGATGAACGGATTGAGGAAAGGCAACCCGAGGTTGATCACCGGATAGATGACCGCCAGCAGCCCCCAGAAGGTGAGCTGAACATAGACGGGTGTGCCGCGGAAGATCCAGAGGTACACCCACGAAATGCTCTTGAACACCGGGTTGGGAGAGAGCCGCATCACGGCCAGGACCACGCCGAGCACGATCGCGATCACCATCGAGTAGACGGTGAGCTGAAGGGTGTTGAAGGCCGCTTCCGAGATGCGGCGGTCGAAAATGTACTTGCCCACCGCCGGCCAGTTGAAGGCGGGCCGGAGCGCGGTGTCATAGAGAAACGCCACCACGAAAATGACGATGATCGCGGCGAAGATATTGCGAATCGGATGACGCAGCCGAACGGCTTTGATGGCCCGGTCATCACGATCACCCGGCCCGCCGGTCGGCGGCACAGTTGAGTGCACCGCCGACCCGTTCCGTACTGGATCGGCCATTGGGTTAGCCGTTCGCGGCCGCGTTGATCGTTATCTTCGAGATGCCGCCATCCGCGACTCCCCACTTGTCGAGAATCTTCTTGTACGTGCCATCATCGACGAGGGACTGAAGCGCCTTCTGAAGCGCCTTCTGCAGCGAGTCCCCCTTGTTGACGGCGAGCCCGTAGGGCGCGACCTCGAAGGACTTGCCGGCGACCTGCAGCTTGCCCTTGAGCTGCTCGACGCCGTAGAGGGTCACGGGAGAGTCCGCGCTCATGGCATCGGCCTGGCCGAGTGCAACGGCGTTGGTGGCCTGGTCCTGGGTGTCGAACTTCAGCGCCTGGATTGCCGGCTTCCCCGCATCCGTGCAAGCCTTGGACTTCGCCGGTATTTCGTCGGTGTCTTGAAAAGTGGTGGCCTGGACGGCGACCTTGAGCCCGCAGGCGTTGTTGGGATCGACCGTCTTTCCGGTAGCGGATGCCCACAGGATGCCCGCGGTGTAGTAGTTGACAAAGTCGACGACCTTTTCGCGATCCGTGTTATCGGTGAATGACGACAGGCCGAGGTCGTACTTGCCGCCGGTGATACTCGGAATGATGGTGTCGAACTTCGACACCGCGTATTCGGCCTTCACACCGAGCTTCCCGGCGACCGCATCCATCATTTCGACCTCCCAGCCAATGGGAGTTCCGCTCGCATCCTTGAACTCGTTGGGCGGGTAGGTCGGGTCGATGCCGATGAGGAGCTTGCCCGCCTTGGCGATCTTGGCGGGCAGGAGGGCCACCGCCGCCGCGTCCTTCGTGACCACCGTCGCGCTCCCCGATGCGGCAGGCCCAGCGGGCGCCGAGTTGTCGACACACCCACTGAGTACCAGCGCCGCAGCAACCGCGAGCACGGGAATGGAGTATTTGATGCGCATCTGTGTTCCTAACTATCTCTTGGTGGGATCGTGCAGCTGTGGTTAACGGCGTACCGACGACGTGCTTAAAGGACCGACATAGTGCGAGCATCGCTCCGGCCGGCGCTCTGCGGACCGGTGGCACGAACCATGGCCAGGGGGCGGCATCGCGTGCCGATGGCGTCCGGGATGATGGCGTCCGGGATGATGGGTATTTATCTGAAGTCCTCGGGTCTTTCGGCACGGAAGTGACGTCGTCGTTGCGACCGTGTTCGGAGCCTACACCTAGCAGCGCCCCGGCCCGAAACGGTGGAACGGCAACCGCCGCAGCGGGTCAGTCGGGTGTCTTCGCGCTCACCGTCGCCGATGCGTTCGACTCGTAAGAGGTGTTGGTGGACTCGAAGAAATTGACCAGCTGCAGGGTGTCGTTCGCCGTCGCCATCCACTTCGCCGGATTCGTCACGTTGTACTCGGCCTCGAAGCCGAGCTCCTCGAGTCGACGGTCGGCCAGGTATTTGACGTACTGGTTGATGTAATTGGCGTTCAG
>JAYTEZ010000321.1:0-2144 GCA_043734805.1 Microbacteriaceae bacterium | reverse complement strand
TTCGTTCCCGAGTTCAACGCCGGGGCCATGGAGAACGCCGGCGCTGTTACGTTCACGGAAACCTACATCTTCCGCTCCAAGGTCACCGATGCGATCAGGGAACGCCGCGTGATCACGATCCTGCACGAGCTCGCGCACATGTGGTTCGGCGACCTCGTGACCATGAAGTGGTGGAACGACCTCTGGCTCAACGAGTCTTTCGCCGAGTGGGCATCGACAATTGCCGCCGCCGAAGCCACCGAGTGGACCGAGGCGTGGACCACCTTCCAGGCGATGGAAAAAAGCTGGGCGTACCGCCAGGACCAGCTGCCATCGACGCACCCCGTTGTCGCGACCATCAACGATCTCGAAGACGTGCAGGTCAACTTCGACGGCATCACCTACGCCAAGGGCGGCTCGGTGCTCAAGCAGCTCGTCGCCTGGGTGGGCATCGACGCCTTCTTCGCCGGGGTCGCCGCGTACTTCAAGAAGCACGAGTACGGCAACACCGAGCTCAGCGACCTGCTCGCCGAGCTCGAGGTCACGAGCGGCCGCGACCTCAGCAGCTGGTCCGCGCTGTGGCTCGAGACCGCGGGTGTCAACACGCTCAAGCCCGAGATCGAGACGGATGCTGCCGGAGTCATCACCTCATTCACGATTCTGCAGTCGGCGGCATCCGACTACCCCACCATTCGTCCGCATCGCCTCGCCGTGGGTTTCTACGACATCGTGGGTGGCAGGCTCGTGCGCGTGCACCAGGTCGAGCTCGACGTGGATGGCGAGCGCACCGAGGTTCCGGAGCTCGTCGGTGTCGCCAAGCCCGCACTCATACTGCTCAACGACGACGACCTCGCCTACGCGAAAATTCGACTCGATGCCGACTCCCATGCGGTGGCGATCGAGCACCTGGGGGACATCGACAACCCGCTCGCACGCGCACTGGTCTGGGGCGCGGCTTGGGATGCCACCCGCGACGGCGAGAGCCCCGCGAGCGACTACGTGCGACTGGTGCTCGGCAACATCGCGACCGAAACCGAGTCGACCACCATCCGCACGACGCTCAGCCAGCTCGCGCTCACCGCGAAGCAGTACGTCGCGCCGGCACGCCGCGCCGAGACCCTCACGAGGGTGGGAGATGCCCTTTGGAACCTTGCGAAGGATGCCGAAGCGGGCTCCGACGCACAGTTCCAGTTCGTGAAGTTCTTCGCCCACCTCGCCAGCACCGACGAGCACTTCACAGTGCTTGAGGGCCTGCGTGACGGCACCGTCGCGCTGCCGAGCCTCGTGATCGACACCGACCTCGGCTGGGAGATCCTGGAGGGACTCGCCCTCGGAAACAGAGCGACCCAGGCGGATCTCGATGCCGCGCTCGGCGCCGACAACACGGCGAACGGTCAGCAGGCCGCGGCGCGGGCGACGGCGGCGTTCCCGACGGCGGACAGCAAGCGTGCGGCGTTTTCGTCGGTGGTGGACAGCGACAAACTCCCGAACGCGATCGTGCGGGCAACGACGATGGGCTTCCAGCACACGAACGACCCGGCCCCGCTGGCATCCATCGTTGACCGCTACTTTGGGAGCCTCAACGACATCTGGGCCAGCCGCAGTTACCACATCGCCGAAACGCTCGTCGTCGGGCTCTACCCGTCCCCGCTGGCGAGCGAAGGGTTGCGGGATGCGACGAAGGCGTGGCTGGTGGCCAACCCCGACACCCCGGCACTCCGTCGTCTCGTCACGGAGAATCTCGCGGGCGTCGAGCGCGCCCTCGCCGTGCAGTCCGCTGACGCTTAACCAGACGACCAACGGAAGGGAGGCCCGATGAGCTGGACGACGGTCTGGATCAACCTGCAGAGCTTCTATACGACGCTCAAGATGCCGGTTGACATTGTCGCGATCATCGTCATCGCGATCATCCTGCGCGCCGTCTTCCGTTTTGTCATCGAGCGTGTGGTGAACCGGATCGTGACCGGCGTCAAGAAACGGCAGAACGTCGACGACACGCAGGCCCTCGCGACATCGCCGCTGAGTGCAGTGCGCATCGTGCAGAGAACTCGCACCCTGGGCAGCGTTCTCAATAACATCGTTGCGGTGGTGCTCGTCATTGTTTCCGCACTGCTCATCATCACGGCGATCGATAAGAACATCCTCGGTTCGTTCGCGCTCATCAC
>JAYTEZ010000320.1:0-7943 GCA_043734805.1 Microbacteriaceae bacterium | reverse complement strand
GAGCCGACCGGGTCGCCGTTGCACGTCATAATCACCTGCGACTCGGTGGCGTGAACGTCGATGAACCGGCCGATCGCCCGCGGATCGACAGAGTAATCAACCGAGTCGATACGGACGTAATAGTCACGGGCCAGACGCACTCGAGTGCGCAACCCCGTCACCGGTTCCACCGGCGGCAGAGCACCCATTACCGCCCGGTCACCCGCCAACGCGTCGACTGGTCGTTGCCCGGTCGAGCGGATCAGTCGGCTATTTGCTCGCAGCAACCAGCCATCGAGTTGGGTATTGAAATCCGTTGGCGAGGTGAACGACCGGCCGGGAAGAAACGAGGTTTCCAAGAACCCGTTGTTGCGTTCGACAAGGCCTTTGAACTCCGGATCCCGGGCAGGTGCCAGCTGGATACGAGTCCCTAACGTTCCCGCGAACCCGGCCGCCGGGACGCTCACCCGACCGGTCCCACCGATCGCGGACTCCCGATCCCAGATCAACGTCTTCGGCACCACGCCGAGCCTCGACAGCACCGACCACATTCCGGCCAACAAATCCCCGGCCTGACGAGAGGGGATCATCCGTGCGCTCTGAAACCGTGAAAAACCGAGGGTCATCACCAACACCGGCAACATCAACAACTGCGCATGCCCGACCGGGATCCGAGGCTCCGGGAACCACAAATCGCACTGCATGATCTCGCCCGGCAGATAGGTGATCCGGTCGGCCGGATCGACCCCGCCATACTCGGGACGGATCTGCCTAATCCGGTCCTTCAACGTCGTGATCGAATACTCCCAGCCGATCCGCTCCGCGATCACCGTCGCTGGCATCCGCGGGAACTGGACTAACAGTTTCCGCACGTCGATCTCGACCGCATCAACCAACGACCCTCGAGATCCACGCTCATACTTCGGTGGCCGATCCGAGGCCAACGCCGCCCGCACCGTGTTCCTCGCCACCCCCAACAAACGAGAGATCTCCTTGATCGGAATATTCTCCGACCGATGCAAACGACGAATCTCGGCCCAGTTCTCCACTGTTATCACCCTCCAAGGGTCTTACGGAGGGGTCACAATTCAACCGACGCCACAGGGTCAGTATTCACGCTTCGTCGACAGCTTTTTAGGTGCGAAGTTCAAGCGGAAATGATTGGCTGTTCGAAGTGGCTGATGAAGATTTGTTTTCGCTGGAAGGAGGGACTGATCCCAGTCCATTTGACTCGTTGGGGGGCGGCGCCCAATCGTCATGATTTCGTCATGATGGCGACCGGACCCATTCGGTTTTGACGTGATCACCTGCAGCTACTTTCCATTGCGGACGCCCGCAAACTAGGCGATCGACGTGTTCACTGATCATCTGGGATCTTGGTGAGTTGACCAGAAGAGATCAGTGGGTTCCCGGTTCAAGTCCGGGGGGGTGCACCAACTCAAGAAGCGGACCACGCCTGACGGAGCAACTCGATCGTCTCGTCATCCGAGAGCTGGTGAAAGTCGTTGTAAAACGGCCCGATCGCCCAGAACTGTGCGGGCGTGTGGACGACGACGACTTCGTCGGCTTCCGCACGCATTTCATCGATCGTCTCCGCAGGAGCAACCGGCACCGCAAGCACCGTCAGCGCTGCGCCCTGACGCTTGACTGCCGCCAGTGCGGCCCTGGCCGTCGCCCCGGTGGCCAGCCCATCGTCGACGATGACCGCGACCCGACCGGAGGGGCTAACGTGCGGACGGTCTCCGAGGTAGCGTCTGCGCCGGCGCTCGATCTCCTCAAGCTCGCGGCGCCGAGCGCGTTCGAGGCCCGCCGCATCGCTTCCGGTTGCGGCATAAACGTCTTCGTTGATGATGGTCTGCGGGTCGTCGCCGTCAACGACGGCACCCATCGCCACCTCCGGCCATCCGGGTGCGCCGATCTTCTGCACAATCACGAGGTCCAGTGGCGCTTGCAGCCGCTTCGCAACCTCGATAGCCACCGGAATGCCGCCGCGCGGAAGCGCGTAAATCACCGGGTCGTCGAGGTTGAGCGCCGCCACGCGCTCGGCAAGCTGACGGCCGGCGTCGCTTCGATCCTTGAACATTGGGGCTTCCTCCCCGTCCTGTAACGAGAATAATCCTCTTGTGCGGCACTGACAATGGTCGAACCGACGTGGTGCCGGTAGCCGGCCCCGCCCCGACCAGGTTGACTTCACGCACGAGCGCGATCGGCCAGGGAGACCGGGGCAAGGAGCAGGCCGACCTCTGAGCGCACCCACCAGTCCCCGGTCGCACGCCGCTCGGCCGGGGTCGAGAATCGGTACCGATAAACGCGGGCGCGGAGCCACCGAGGCGGATTCTCCGGGAACGGATTGGCCCGCAGCATCCGGAGCGTACGCCGGTCGCCCTCCAGCAGGCGGACGATGAGCGTCTCAAACCACCTCGTGTCCGGCGAGCCGAGCGCGAGAAACCACATCAGCCAGTCGAGTCGCAGGTGATACGGCGCGAACTGCCGCGGCATCCGTGCGGGGTCTCCCGGCTTGCCTCGGAACTCGTACGCGAGCCAGCCCGCCTCGTCGCCCGGCTCGGCCGTGTCACTGCCTTCCACGACCACCTCGAAGCGCTCCTTCGTAACGGTGCCGAACGCGCCGTACGCGTTCACCAGGTGGTATCGGTTGAAGCTCGCATTCATCAACTGGTGACGCGAGAACAGGTTGCGGGCGGGTTGGTAGCTGAGAGCGACCAGGAATGCTGTTACGGCGAGGACGACGACCATGAACCAGATAGGAGCCTCCGGGGTTGGGTGACCATTCGGCAGCATCGCCAGGAGCAACCGGAACGCGTTGTCGTCGACGGCGGCGAAGGCCAGCACGATCGTGATCCAGTTCAACCAGGCGAAGTTGCCCGTGAGCACCAGCCACAGCTGCGTGAGGATCACGATGGCCGCGGCGACGGATGCGACGGGCCCGGGTGCGAACAGGAAGAACGGCACTACCAGCTGGGCGAAGTGGTTGCCGAGCACCTCACCGCGATGAAACCATTTCGGCAGATGGTGCACGAACCAGCTCGCGGGGTTTGGCATCGGCTGCGTCTCGTGATGGTAATAGAGCGCGGTCAGGTCCCGCCACTCCCGGCCGCCCCGAATCTTGATCAGGCCGGCGCCAAACTCCAGCCGGAACACCAGCCAGCGCAGGAAAACGATGACAGTGAGGGGCGGGGCAACCTCATTCGAGCCGAGGAAGGCGACCACGAAACCGGCCTCGAGCAGCAGGCTCTCCCAGCCGAATGAGTAGAACGTCTGACCCACGTTGACGATCGAGAGATACGCCGCCCAGAGCAGCAGAAAGATGAGCATCGGCACCCAGGGCGGTCCTAGTTGCGGCAGCCCGATCAAGACGGATGCCGCGAGCGCTGTTCCGGCCCAGGTGATGCTCAGCAGCATCCGGTCAGAATATTTCCAGTGGAACACGCTGGGGGACTGGCGAAACCGGATGCGTGCGACGAATCGGGGAACCGGCATCAGTCCGTGTTCTCCGAGGAGCACTGGAAACTGGTTGATGGCCGAGACGAAGGCGATCAGGTAGCAGGCGGCGACCCCGCGCTGCAGGACCTGCCGCGCGAATTCGAAGTCTCCAGCACTAAACCAGTCCATTTCATGGTCCACGATAGGCTTCCGTCGCTGGTCAATCAACGGGTTTCTTTATGGCACCCGCGATGGCAGCGGAGCCGTTAGCGGCACCGAGGGCGGCTCAAGGCGCTCCCCGAACTGGGGTAATGCTTCCCGCAGACAGCGCAATGGCGCTCTGCTAATTTAGATCCAGATGCAGAGTGGTTTTTTCTTCACTCTGGTGCTACTGATGGTTGTGTGTCAAGCGCGGGGGCGCTCTTTGGCACAATGCATCAGGTTTGTCTCCTATCGGGAATTAGGGACATAACCGCGATCGCCGCCACTCCTTAACCGGAAGGGGCGGCGATCAGTCGTTAAGCGACGGGAATGACGCAGCGCCCGCAGGGCAGCCAGCGAAACGGCCGTCTGTCAGGCGACGAGGCGCGGTTTGTATCTTTCGAGATCATCGTCCAGCTCGACGTAGGCGGCAACCTCAGCTGTGACTGTGTCGTCGAGCGCGATGCTCTCGTCGAAGGCCATCGTCTCGTCGAGCTCGACCGTCGCGTCGAGTTCGACCGTTGCGTGTTCCGAGGCGGTGTCGTCTGAGACCGGCTCCAACTCTTGCTCGGGCCGAGCGTCCCAGCCGATGATTTCGCCGAAGGATTCTTCGATCGATGGTTCTGCGGAAGCCGCCTGTGCTGCGGCAAGCGAGACCGGTTGCGGGGCGGCGATTTGCGCCGCGATGTCTCGAGCAACGGATTCGGCGACGGTCTCGCTGAACATCGCGTCCGTGTCGTCGGTGCGTCGGAAGGCGACTGTCCACATTCCCTTTGAGCCAATTTTCCTGAGGAGGCGCTCGCGAACGAGATCGAAAACGAGCTGCTCGAGCTCGTCTGACTCGGCAGCACTTACCTCGCCGCTATGCTTTCGCGATTCGATCACGATTCACCCTTCAAGCTGAGGTCGATAGTTTTCCCAGTATGAATCAGGGCCCTCGCCGAAGGCCGATGACACGCCGACGCAGAAACGGTTCCCGGAGCTGAGTCCGGGAACCGTTTCTCTGAGCGACGGGCTTATTTCCTGAAGATTTCGTCCTCCATGGCGTCGTAGCCCTCCACCTGTGGGTCGCGATGGAGGCCACCACTGAGGGCATACTCCTCCTCGGGAGAGAGCACGAGCCGGTTGCGGCCGACCAGTGCAAACAGGACGACCCCAATCACGAAGATGATGACGAACGAGATCACCGCCAGCTGGAACGTCGGTGCGAGCAGGATGCCGAGGAACGAGGCGAAGGCGATGATGCCAGCGATTACGGCGCCCGCCACGCCCGTCGGGGACTTGTATGGCCTCTTCGCGTTCGGGAACTTGCTGCGCAGCACGACGAACGAGACCATTTGCATGACGTAGGAGATCACCGCGCCGAAGACCGCGATGAACAGGATGATACCGGTGGCGGCGCTTGCGACCGAGGGAACGGCCGTGCCGATGATCGAGACGGCGAGCAGGATCAGGTACCCGATAATGCCTCCAACGAGAAGGGAGACCCACGGCGTCTGGTGCTTCCGGCCGGTGAGGGACAGAAACTTCGGGTAGTAGCCGGCCCGTGAGAGCGAGTACATGTTGCGCCCATAGGCGTACATGATGCCCTGCAGCGACGCGAGCAGGCCGATGAGCGCGAAGAGCGACAGGATGGCGGCCGCAGTCGGCGGAAGGAACGCCCGGAAACCGGCGAGGAGCGGTTCGTCCCCGTCGCCCGGCGACACCGTGAGGGCCTTGGATCCGGTGACCGCGGGGTTCAGGAACAGCACGATGAGAGCAAAGAACGCCAGGGTGATGACCCCCCAGACGCTCGCCTTCGGGATGTCCTTCGACGGGTTCGTCGCCTCTTCGGCCGCGAGCGGGAGCTCTTCGATGCCGAGGAAGAACCAGATTGCGAAGGGCAATGAGAAGAGGATGCCGATTCCACCGAACGGCAGGAAGCTCGAGTTGCCCTCGGTCGGCTTGATGTCGAAGACGCGTGAAAAGTCGACGGCTCCGTTGGCGAAGGCGAGCACGGCGAAGGTGAGAATGACGAGCATCGAAATGATGGCGACCACGAGCGCGAACCGGAAACCGACGGAGGCTCCGAGCGAATTGAGCCCGATGAAGATGACGTACAGGATGATCCACCACAGCCACCCGGGGAGCGATGCGCCGGTGAGGTCCTTGAGGATCTGGTCGGCATATGACGCCGAGAAGAGAACGATGACAGCGGTCGTGACGACGTATTCGATCGTCTCGGCGAGGCCGGTGAGGAATCCGCCCCACGGCCCCATTGCCGCGCGGGAGAAGGAGTAGGCGCCGCCGGTATGCGGCATGGCCGCCGACATCTCGCCGATGGAGAAGATCATCGTGAAGAACATCACCACGACGATGATCGTCGCGATGAGCAGTGCGCCCCAGCCGGTGGTGCCGAGTCCGACATTCCACCCGGAGAAGTCGCCGGAGATCACGGCCGCGACGCCGATCCCCCACAGTCCCCATACGCCGGCGGTGCGCTTGAGGCTGCGCTTCTCGAAGTAGCCATCGGCTGCTCTCGTGTAGGTGACGCCGGAGACTTTGTTCTTAGCCATGAATTCCTCCAGGACGGGATGGTCGGGTCGCAGAGCGCGGCAGAGTTGCCGCATCCACTCTTATCCGAGATCATGGCGTCTATTGGTGCGCCCTGTCTACCTTTGGATGTAAATATCTTGTTACACTCCGTAGATCCGGGCTCTCGCGATCATGATGTAATGGTCGGCAGCGCACGCGTCTCCCGCACTCGAAAGATGAGGACACACCGATGGCCGCTCGCACCGGAATGCTCACGACTGACCAGCTCAACGCCCTCATCGACGCGGGCGAGATCGACACCGTGATCGTTGCGTTCACCGACATGCAGGGCCGTCTGGTCGGCAAACGGGCATCCGCTCGCCTGTTCAAGGAGGAGATCAGCCAGCACGGTGCCGAGTGCTGCAATTACCTGCTCGCGGTCGACGTCGAGATGAACACGGTCGACGGGTATCGCATCTCATCGTGGGAAAAGGGCTACGGCGACATGGCGATGGTCCCCGACCTCTCGACCCTGCGGCTCGTTCCCTGGATCCCGGGCACCGCGCTCGTGATGGCGGATCTCACCTGGCTCGACGACAAGCCGGTTGCGCCGTCCCCACGGGAGATTCTCAAGAAGCAGATCGCTCGCCTCGAAGCCCGGGGGCTCGTGTCTTTGGTTGGGACAGAGCTCGAATTTATCGTCTTCGACAACAGCTATCGGGATGCCTGGAGCAAGGGCTACGTCGGACTGACGCCCGCGAGCGATTACAACATCGACTATGCGATCCTCGCCTCGACCCGAATGGAGCCGTTGCTGCGCGACATCCGGGTCAGCATGGAGGGCGCGGGCCTCTATTGCGAGGGCGTCAAGGGCGAGTGCAATTACGGCCAGCAGGAGATCGCCTTTCGCTATGAAGATGCGCTCACCACGTGCGACAACCACTCGGTCTACAAGAACGGCGCGAAGGAGATCGCCGACAAGCACGGCAAGTCGCTCACCTTCATGGCGAAGTTCAATGAGCGTGAGGGCAACTCGTGCCACATCCACATTTCGCTCCGCGGCGTCGATGGTGAGGCAGTCTTCGCCGACCCAGGCGACGAACTCGGCATGTCGAAGCTGTTCCGCCACTTCCTCGCCGGACAGCTGAAGGCCATGCGCGAACTGACCCTGTTCTTCGCCCCCAACATCAACTCGTACAAGCGCTACGTCGAGGGCAGCTTCGCTCCGACGGCGGTCGCCTGGGGCCTCGACAACCGCACCTGTAGCTTGCGCGTCGTCGGTCACGGTCTCGGCCTGCGGGTCGAAAATCGAGTTCCCGGTGGAGACGTGAACCAGTACCTGGCGACGGCGGCACTCATCGCCGGCGGTTTGTACGGCATCGAACATGCCCTCGAACTCGAGCCGATGCTCGAGGGCAACGCCTATGGCAGCGCTGCGCCCCGCGTTCCGACGACACTCCGCGAAGCTGCCGAGTTGTTCGGCCAGTCCGAGATCGCCCGGGAGGCGTTCGGAGCGGATGTCGTCGAGCACTACCTGAACAACGCCCGCATCGAAGTTCACGCCTACGACGCGGCTATCACCGACTGGGAGAGAGTCCGTGGCTTCGAGCGCTTCTGAATCTAAACCGGTCATCGGCCTCACCACCTACCTCGAGCAGGCGCAGACCGGTGTGTGGGATGTGCGGGCCGCATTCCTGCCCGCCGCGTACTTCGAGGCGGTCACCCGCGCGGGTGGGATCGCGGTGTTGCTACCGCCCCAGCCGGTGAGTGCCGACATCGCGTCCCGCGTGCTCGACGGTCTCGACGGC
>JAYTEZ010000319.1:0-3522 GCA_043734805.1 Microbacteriaceae bacterium | reverse complement strand
GCGCTGCCGGAGCAGGAACCTCGGCGGCCGGAGCAGGAGCGGCCGGAGCAGGAGCGGCCGCAACCGGAGCTGCCGGAGCTGCCGCAATTTCAGCAACCTTGGCGGCGGTTCCCGCCTTGGCCGGAGCTGCTGCCTTGCGGGCGGCTTTCTCGGCGGAGAGCTTGGCAGCCTCGACCACCTGGGCGATGGCTTCCTCGGCGCGGAGCACCTTGGTGCGCATGACCGCTTCGCTGAGCTTCAGCTGGCGGTCGAGCTCGACGGTCGCGTCGGGGTTGGCAGTCAATGCGACAACCGCGTAGATGCCTTCCGTCTTCTTGTTGATCTCATACGCGAGGCGGCGGCGGCCCCAGATGTCGACCTTGTCGATGGTTCCACCGTCATTGCGGATGACGTTGAGGAACTTATCGAGACTCGGAGCAACGGTCCGTTCGTCGATCTCTGGATCGAGAATTACCATTAGTTCGTACTGATGCATAACTAACCCACCTCCTCTGGACTAGAACGGCCACAGACGATCTGTGACAGGAGGGTTTGGCATCGTTGCCTGGCCACATGGCGTTGGACAACCTGCCTAGTGTAGTCAGATCCCCCCCATCAATCAAGGAGCTCTCCCCGCATGTCCCTGAAAGTTGCCATCGCCGGCGTCGGAAACTGCGCCAACGCCCTGATTCAGGGCGTGTCATTTTACGCCGATGCCGACGAAACGCAGGTCGTTCCTGGCCTGATGCACACACGTTTTGGCGGTTACGGCGTCGGCGACATCAGCTTCGTCGCCGCCTTCGATGTCGATGCGGCAAAGGTCGGCGTCGACCTCGCTGAGGCGATCTGGGCGAGCGAAAACAACACACTGCAATTCGCCGAGGTCGCGGCATCCGGTGTCATCGTTCAGCGTGGACCAACCCTTGACGGACTCGGCGAGTACTACCGAGAAATGGTCGATGAATCGGATGCGCCCGCCGTCGACGTGGCGCAGGCACTGCGCGACTCAGGCGCCGAGGTGCTCGTCTGCTACCTTCCGGTCGGCTCGGAGGATGGCGCGAAGTACTACGCGCAGGCCGCACTCGATGCGGGCGTCGCGTTCGTCAACGCACTGCCCGTTTTCATCGCGAGCGATCCGGTCTGGGCCAAGAAGTTCACGGATGCCGGCATCCCGATCGTCGGCGACGACATCAAGAGCCAGCTCGGCGCGACTATCACCCATCGCGTGCTCGCGAGGCTCTTCGAGGAGCGCGGGATCGTGCTCGACCGCACCTACCAGCTCAACGTCGGCGGCAACATGGACTTCAAGAACATGCTCGAGCGCCGCAGGCTCGAATCGAAGAAGATCTCGAAAACGCAGTCGGTGACGAGCAACATCGACGCGGAGATCAATGCTCGCGACGTGCACATCGGTCCGAGCGACCACATCCCGTGGCTCGACGACCGCAAACTCGCATTCGTCCGCCTCGAGGGCCACGGTTTCGGCAATGCACCGACTTCGCTCGAGTACAAGCTTGAGGTTTGGGATTCGCCGAACTCCGCCGGCGTCGTGATCGACGCGATCCGGGCGGCGAAAATGGCGCTGGATGCCGGCCTCGGCGGACCGTTGGAGGCGGCATCCGCCTACTTCATGAAATCGCCGGCGAAACAGTATCCCGACCCGGTCGCGCGCGAGCTGCTCGAGCGGTTCATCCTCGACCGCGGCTAGCTCCGGGGAATCGGCATCCGCGATTCGCCGCCGCCCCCACTCGTCTGCTCGTCCTCAAAACGCAGGACATTCACCACAAAACCCTTCGCCAGTGCGTCAAATGAACGTATGGTGGTGAATCTCCTGCGTTTTCGGTGGGGCGACGCTGTTACTACCGGGATGCCCACCAGGTGCGCAACCGTGCCGTCGCCTCATCCGTGCCGAGCGGGCCGTCTTCGAGCCGCAGTTCGAGCAGGAAACGGTACGCCTCGCCGACCTCACGACCGGGCTTCAGCCCCAGGATCGCCATGATCTGCTCACCGTCGAGGTCGGGACGGATGGCGGCGAGCTCCTCCTCTTCGCCGAGGGAGACGACGCGGTCCTCGAGATCGTCGTAGGCAAACGACAGCCGATCGGCCTTCCGCCGATTACGGGTGGTCACATCCGCGCGGGTGAGGATGTGCAGCCGCTCGAGCAGCGGGCCGGCGTCCCGCACGTAACGGCGCACCGCGGAATCCGTCCAGGCACCGTCGGTGTAGCCGAAAAAGCGCAGGTGCAGCTCGATCAGCCGCGACACAGCCGCGACCGTGTCGTTGTCGAAGCGCAACTCTCTCAGGCGCTTTTTTACGAGCTTCGCACCGACCACATCGTGGTGATGGAAGGTGACGACCCCGGCGGCCTCCGTGCGCTTCGTGGCCGGCTTACCAATGTCGTGCAACAACGCCGCAAGACGCAGGATGAGGTCGGGGGGGGATCCCGGATGCCTCGACTCCTCGAGCTCGATGGCCTGCTCGAGCACGGTCAGGCTGTGCTCGTAGACATCCTTGTGATGGTGGTGTTCGTCGATCTCGAGCCGGAGCGCCGGGAGCTCGGGGAGCACGAACGCCGCAAGGCCAGAGTCGACGAGCAACTGGAGGCCGGCGCGCGGGGCGCGACTGCGCAGCAGCTTGCCGAGTTCGTCGCTCACACGCTCCACGGAAATGATCGAGATGCGGTCGGCGAGCGCGCTCATCGCCGTGGCCGTCGGCAGATCGACGGTGAAACCGAGCTGCGCTGTGAAGCGGGCGGCTCGCATCATCCGCAGCGGGTCGTCACCGAATGAGACCTCGGGGGCGCCGGGCGTCGACAGCCGTCCGGCTACGAGGTCTTCGAGCCCGCCGCTCGGGTCGACGAGAACTCGCTCCGGTAGACGCAGAGCCATCGCGTTGACCGTGAAGTCGCGGCGAACGAGGTCGCCCTCGAGTGTGTCGCCGAATTCAACGACCGGCTTGCGGGTTTCACCGTCGTACGCATCGGATCGATACGTCGTGATCTCGACGGTGTGGCCATCAATTCGCGCGCCGATGGTGCCGAACGCGCGGCCGATGTCCCAGTGTGTGTCGGAGAACGGCTTGACGATGGCCAGGATGTCGTCCGGCCGCGCGTTCGTCGTGAAGTCGAGGTCGCTGAGCTCCCGCCCGAGGAAGGCATCACGCACCGGTCCGCCAACGAGAGCCAGCTCGAAGCCCGCGGCCGTGAACGCGCGGGAGAGCCGCGAAATGTGGGGCGACCCTGCCAGCTGGCCAAGTCGCTGAATTGCCGAAGCGACATTTTCCATGGTTTCAAGCCTAGTAGCGGGGTGCCGAAGGCACCTCAGCCACCCCGAGGCACGAGACCCTAGAATCGCTTGAGGACGGCCGACGGAATCTCCGGGGCGGCCCCTTCGCCTTATGAAACTTGTCACATCCATGATTGCGCTGGCCACGGCCATCGGGGCTGTCGTGCTGCCCACAGCCGCGCACGCGGAAGCCGTGCTGCCCACAGCCGCGCACGCGGAGGCCGTGATCACGATTGCACCGGCCGCGTCGGGGGTGCTC
>JAYTEZ010000318.1:0-5091 GCA_043734805.1 Microbacteriaceae bacterium | reverse complement strand
TTGGAAAACACGTCGTTTCACCCCCCGATCGGGGGTCATCTGCACCCTATCGCAGAGCGTGAGCAGAGCCAAGGGAACGACCGGATTCTTCACACCTCTCGTTACCGGTTACCGTTGAGCTCTCCCTTCAGATTGGCTCGTAATGCTCGCTGTTGTCATCGGCCTCGCGGGTGCTCTGATCTTCGGAACTGCCGACTTCATCGGCGGAATTGCGGCCAGGCGCATCAGTTCGGTGCGCGTGACGGCGCTCGGGGGGATCGCCGGGTTGGTCGTGCTGCTCGCGGCTCTTCCGATCATCGGTGGCGCATGGTCGCCACAGGCTGTGCTGCTTGGTGCCATCTCCGGCGTCACCGGCTCGCTGGCCGTCGTTCTGCTGTACGCCTGCCTCGCGATCGGCCCGATGAGCATCCTCTCCCCGCTGACGGCCGTGATCTCGGCCCTGGTACCGATGCTCGCCGGTGCTCTTCGCGGTGCGCGGCTCAGCACTCTTGGCTATGTTGCAATCGGCATCGCCCTGGTCGCGGTTGTGCTCGTGGGGTTCGTTCCAGAGAAGGGCGCGGTGCGGCCCTCGCCGAAGGCGCTCGCCATGGCGCTGGCATCCGGTGTGCTCATCGGAGTGTTCCTCATCCTGATCGACATGACTCCGGATGACTCGGGGCTCGTGCCTCTCGTCGTCAACCGAGCCGTGAATGCGAGCGTCATGTTCACGGCAACCGGGCTGCTCTGGTTGTGGGGCAGGAGGAAGTCGGCGCCCGCTCGAGTTGTTGTTCCAGGCTGGAAACCCGGATTCGCACTCGCACTGGTCGCCGGCGCGATCGACGCTACGGCCAACGCACTCCTGCTGCTGGGGCTCCGGCTCGGCGAGCTCACCATCCAGTCCGTGCTGACCGCGCTCTACCCGGCCGGCACCATCATCCTCGCCGCCGTCGTGCTCAAGGAACGAATCGCACCCGTGCAGGTTGCGGGGCTCGTGCTCGCGCTCGTGGCCGCATCCATGCTCGCGCTGGTCTGATCGCGCTGACCGCCCTCCCCGGGAACGCGATCGCCTCTCAGCGTCCCGTCCCCTCCCAAAACGCAGGACATTCACCACCAATGTGTCGCTATTGCGCCCAACGATGCATTTTGTGGTGAATATCCTGCGTTTTGGGAAGGTGGGGCGGGGATAGCGGGCGGGGGATGCGGATGCCGGGCGGGACGACGAATGGCGCCCACCCGGGAGGATGAGCGCCATTCGAACGGTGTAGCTTAAAGCGCGGCGAGCTCTTCGATCACCCGGTCGCCGGGAGCGGCGATGACGACGGACGCCTTGATCTCGGCGCGGCCGAGCAGTTCGTCCATGCGGCGGCGTCGCGACTTCGAAATGAGCGTCACGACGGTTCCGACCTTGCCGGCTCGTCCGGTGCGACCGGAGCGGTGCAGGTAGGTCTTGTACTCGTCGGGAGCGTCGGCCTGGATCACGAGCGAGATGTCATCGACGTGGATGCCGCGAGCCGCGACATCCGTTGCCACCAGCACGTTGACCCGACCGCTGGTGAGCAGCTGGAGATTGCGCGTGCGGCGGGACTGGTTGAGGTCACCGTGCAGGCTGGTTGCCGGGATTCCGGCGTCCTCGAGCTGGTCGGCGAGCTGCTCCGCGAACGCACGGGTGCGGGCGAAGATCAGCGTCTTGCCCTCTCCGCCGGCAAGCTGCTCGATGATGGCGGTCTTGTCGCGCTGCTCGATGAGCAACACGCGGTGATCGATCGTTGAGGAGGCCTGGTCTTCACCGGCAACCTCGTGAACCGCTGGGTCCTTGAGGAACTGCTTGACCAGAGTGGCAACACCCTTATCGAGAGTGGCCGAGAACAGCAGCTTCTGGCCGCCCTTTTTGGTCTCCTCGAGGATGCGCTGCACCGGCTCGAGGAAGCCAAGGTCGCACATGTGGTCGGCCTCGTCGAGCACGGTCACGAAGACCTCACTCAGGTCGAGACGGCCCTGTTCAATGAGGTCCTCAACCCGACCCGGGGTCGCGATGACGATGTCGACACCGCGCTGCAAGGTCGAAACCTGCTTGTACTGGGGAACGCCACCGACGATCGTGGTGGTGAAGAGGCCGACGCTGCGGGCGATGGGCTGCACGGTGCGGTCGATCTGCATGGCGAGCTCACGGGTCGGAGCAAGGATGAGCGCGCGGGGCTTGCGACCCGGCTTGCGATTCTTGCCGCCCTCGTTCTCCATGAGACGCTCGACGAGCGGAGCACCGAAGGCGATGGTCTTGCCTGAGCCGGTCTTGCCGCGACCGAGAACGTCCTTGCCAGCGAGAACATCCGGGATGGTCGCAGCCTGGATCGGGAACGGCGTCTCGGCTCCCATGGCGATGAGCTGACGCGACATGTTGTCCCCGATACCAAGGTCGGCCCAGGTCTTACCGTCGACGTCACCGGCGGTGATCACCTTGGCTTCCAGTCGCTCGAGGACGACGTCCTCGTGCGGGATGAATGCGGTCTTGGTGTCGCGGTTCGGGTAAAAGTCGCTGTCGCGACGTGGTGCGCGGTCGCTGTGCGACGGACGGTCGCCGTACGAAGGGCGAGCCGGACGCTCGTTGTACGAAGGGCGAGCCGGACGGTCGCTGTGCGACGGACGGTCGCCGTACGAAGGGCGAGCCGGGCGGTCGTTGTACGACGGGCGGTCGGACTGAGCCGGGCGGTCACCATAGGCAGGGCGCTCGGTGCGAGCCGGTCTATCGTTGTACGACGGGCGGTCGGACTGAGCCGGGCGGTCGTTGTACGACGGGCGAGCCGGTCGATCGTTGTTGTACGAGGGGCGCTCGGTGCGAGCCGGACGGTCATTGTACGACGGGCGGTCGGACTGAGCCGGGCGGTCACCATAGGCAGGGCGCTCGGTGCGAGCCGGGCGGTCGTTGTACGACGGGCGAGCCGGACGGTCGTTGTTGTACGACGGGCGCTCGGTGCGAGCCGGGCGGTCACCATAGGCGGGGCGCTCGGTGCGTTCGTTGTACGACGGACGAGCCGGACGGTCGTTGTTGTACGACGGGCGCTCGGTGCGAGCCGGGCGGTCACCATAGGCGGGGCGCTCCGTACGCTGCGGGCGGTCGCCGTAGGCGGGGCGCTCGGTCGTCGGGGTCCAGTTGGGGCGGCGGTCGTTGCCGGTCGGGCGGTCGCCTGTGCGCGCGGCACGCTCATCGGCGTTCCAGCGCTTCTTGGCCGGGGCTGCATCGCCGTGGAAACCACGGTGTCCGGCGCTTCGGCTGCCGGGAGCCTGCGCGCCTCCGGCTGCGTTGTGCTTTTTGACGGGTCGACCCGTGGCCGACTTTTTAACGGGGTTGAAATTATTCGTAGGCATGATGCTTTCCGGGTTGTATTTAGTTGCATGGCAGCGCGCAGCCAACTAGCTGAACTTCTGCAAGGAACCCGGGCAATCTTTGGCCAGGACCGTTCACATACGTGATTTTTCCCGAGACCACTAAGGAGTAGTTAGAGGTAGGGAAACCGGCCCGAAAGACTTACAAACCCATTCGCGAGATTTCGCGATGTCTAGAGCCGACTGGGCTACATTACCCGATCCCCTGCCAAAGCGCATCACCTTAGCGAAAAATCCAGAACTTCGTCACGGCCGGCCACCACGAGCGCATGCACTCACGCCCGGCGGGTCTTCCGCATGCCAAGCTGGACGCACGATGACAACTTCGATCGAATCGGCGCGCGCTCAGGGAGTGCTCGAACTGCTGGCACTCAGCGACGAATTCGCCCTGAACCTTTATCCGACAGACAGCTGCTACATGCTTGACGTTAGCGAGCTCGAAGCCCCCGGGGTGACCGTGGCGATCGCGCGCTCTGGCAGCGACGCCATCGGCATGGGGGCCATGGTCGAACGCGGTGATGGCTCAGCAGAATTGAAGCGGATGTTCGTGCGAGCGGAGGCGCGCGGGCAGGGTCTCGCCACCGGCATCCTCGCGACACTGGAAAACCACGCGCGAACCCGCCAGGTCAGCCTCCTTCAGCTCGAGACCGGACCGCTGCAGCCCGAAGCGATCGCGCTCTACGAGAAGCACGGTTACCGCCGCATCCCCAACTTCGGCCAGTATGTCGGCGACGAGTTCAGCGTCTGCATGGAGAAATCACTGTAGGCGGTTGAGCGGCAAACTCGATCCGCGATTGCTAGTCCGCAGCCTTCGCCGTCCGCCGATCGATCCGCCGCTCCTTCGCGCCCTCGACGAGATAGTAAAGCACCGGCAGCACGATGAGCGTGAGCAGCGTTGACGATACGAGGCCGCCGATCACGACGATCGCTAGCGGCTGTGAGATAAACCCGCCGTGCCCCGTGAGCCCGATTCCGAGCGGCAGGAGCGCGAAGATCGTGGCGAGCGCGGTCATGAGAATCGGCCTGAGTCGACGTGAAGCACCGTGGATGATCGCCTCGCCCACCTTCATGCCGCGGATCCGATACTGGTTGATCAGGTCGACGAGCACGATGGCGTTAGTGACAACAATTCCAATCAACATGAGCACACCGATGAGCGATGCCACCCCGAACGGGATGCCCGAGATCACCTGGAGCGCAATGGCACCGGTCGCCGCAAACGGCACGGAGACCAGCAGCAGCAGTGGCTGGCGCAGGCTCTTGAAGGTCGCGACCATCACGACATAGACGATCAGGATCGCGACGAGCAACGCGAGTCCGAGCTGGCTGAACGCGTCGCTCTGTTGCGAGGTGACGCCACCGAGAGCTGCGGCTGCCCCGGCAGGAAGAGTGACCCTGGCAACGGCCGCCGATACCAACGTGGACGCGGAGCCGGTGTCGGAGCTGCTCGGCGTCACGCTGATTGTCGCGCTGCGCACGCCCTTGATCGTTGTGATGCTCGAAGGGCCGTCGACGGTCTGCACGGTCGCCAGATCGGAGAGCGGAACGGGTCCCTTAAGTGTCGGGATGGAGAACGCGTTGAGCTCGTCAACGGTCGTCGGCGCCTTCGTGTTGGCGATGTAGATGGACAGGGTCTTATCGTCGATTACGACGGTACCGACCGCCGACGGATTCATGGCGTCGGTGATGATTCCCCCCACCGCGATTTCACTCAGTCCGTGCGCGCCCGCT
>JAYTEZ010000317.1:0-3529 GCA_043734805.1 Microbacteriaceae bacterium | reverse complement strand
CCGAAGGGTGTGCTCAACGTGATCACGGGCGACCGCACCACCGGCGGTGCGATGATCGAGCACAGGACACCGCAGATGGTGTCGATCACCGGCTCGGTTCGTGCCGGAATGGAGGTTGCGAAGTCAGCGGCGAACGACCTCAAGCGCGTGCACCTCGAGCTCGGCGGCAAGGCGCCAGTGATCGTGTTCGACGACGCGGACATTCGGTCCGCCGTAAAAGGCATCGCGGTGGCCGGGTACTTCAATGCGGGCCAGGACTGCACGGCCGCGACCCGCGTGCTCGTGCAGGCGGGCATCCATGACGAATTCGTCGCCGCACTCGCAGCCTTCGCGCGGGAGAACGCGAAGACCGGCGCTCCGAGCGAAACCGATATCTTCTTCGGGCCGGTCAACAACGCAAACCAGCTCGCCCAGGTGGAGGGATTCATCGATCGGCTGCCGGAGCACGCGGTGCTCGAACTCGGCGGACACCGTCAGGGCACGAGGGGCTACTTCCACGAGGCGACCATCGTCTCAGGCCTGAAGCAGACGGATGACGCGATCCAGAACGAGATCTTCGGGCCGGTGATCACCGTGCAGAGGTTCACGGATGAGGCCCAGGCGCTCGAGTGGGCCAACGGCGTGCAGTACGGGCTGGCGTCGAGCGTCTGGACGCACAACCACGGTCGTGCGATGCGCTTCGCCAAGCATCTCGACTTCGGCTGTGTCTGGATCAACACGCACATTCCGATCGTCGCCGAGATGCCTCACGGCGGCTTCAAACATTCCGGTTACGGCAAGGATCTTTCCTCCTACGGCTTCGAGGACTACACCAGGGTGAAGCACGTCATGAGTTTCATCGGCCACTAGTCGAGGCGAGCACGATCGAGGCAAGCGCCCTCGAACGAAAAAGGTCGGGAGAATGGGTTCCATGGCACCGGATGACGACGACACGGTCATCAAGCGCCGACGGGTCGGTGCGGATGATGGCGTTCTCGAGCCCGATTTCGCGGCCATCGACCAGGACACGATCATCGCTGACCGCGCTTCGATTGCGGATGTGCCCGCGGAGGCGCTTCTCGGAGCCGAGCGCGCGTCGCCTCCCGCGCTGGTCCTGCCACCCCGAACCCCGCCAACAGCTCCGCCAAGACCCCCGGCTCCAACCCCGCCCGCAGCTCCGTCACCGCCGGCGGCATCCGAGACCTGCTATCGCTTCAGGATCAACTCCCACGAGGCCATCGCGCTGGACGCTCCGGCGCTGATCGGCCGAAAGCCGAGCGTGCCACGTGTCTTCAGCGGCCCGATTCCGCGACTCGTTCGCGTGCCATCACCGCTCCGCGAGGTGTCGAGCACCCACCTCGAGCTGCGCCAGCATGGGGCATCCGTCGTCGTCACGGACCTCAGGTCGACGAATGGAACGCTCGTGACGATCCCGGGATCGGCTACCCTAAAACTGCGACAGGGTGAGTCTGTCGTGGTGACAGCGGGCACCCTGGTGGATATTGGTGACGGCAACATCGTCGAAATACTTCCCCTCCCGGCGTGAACCCATACGATTCACGACTAACGTGACTGGCGAAAGGCTGCCGTGACCCAGATCGGCCACAACAATGCAGGGCATTCCGTTGTGGTGCCCGGTCGTCCAGAGTTCCGGCTCGTGTTCGCCTGGGGGATGGCGACCGATACCGGGCGGCGCAGAAGCCACAATGAAGACAGCCTGCTGGCGCGTTCACCGATCTTCGCGGTGGCCGACGGGATGGGCGGACATTCCGCGGGCGATGTGGCAAGTGCCGCGGTGGTTCATCGACTCTCCGAAGCGATCTCGACCGATTTCACCGAAGCAGACGCGATCGAGGACGGACTCCGAGCCGCGACCCTCGACATCGGTCTCGCCGCCGACGAGAAGGAACTGGGCGTCGGGACAACGGTCACCGGGGCGGCACTGTCGCTCCAGGATGGCGACCCATTCTGGACGGTATTCAACGTCGGGGACTCTCGGGTCTACCTGTTCGAGCACGGCACGCTCGTGCAGGTCACGGTCGACCACTCCGTCGTGCAGGAACTCGTGGACGCCGGAGTGATCCGGGCGGAAGATTCCGAGTCGCATCCGGACAGCAACGTGATCACGAGGGCCGTCGGCTTCAACGCGGAAGCGGTGCCCGATTACTGGGTTGTGCCCGTGCGTACGGGCCTGCGGTTGTTGCTCTGTTCCGACGGGCTCACCAAGGAGCTCGATAACGAGCAGATTCGGGTGAATCTCGCGGCAGCGCTTTCGCCCGCCGAGACCGCTCAGGCCCTCGTGGATGCGGCGCTTGCCGCAGGTGGACGGGACAACATCACGACGATCGTCATCGATGTCGTGGAAAGCGGCGAGCGGCTGACGAACAGCTGACGAGCAGCTGACGAGCAGCTGACGAACAGCTGACGAGCCACTGACCCCCAAATGGGGGACAAAACAGGCCTGTCATCAGCAGATTTACGCAGCGGACCCAAATCCGGGCATGTCTACAATGGGACATTGGGTTCGAGATTATCGTGACGGCCGCGAATAGCCAACCGTCAGCGCTGTGAAGGGGGGCACCATGGCACGTCGACTGCCGTCCCAGCCTCCCGTGCTGCCCGGATTCTCGAACGTGCGCATCCTGGGTTCCGGCGGATTCGCCGACGTATTTCTGTACGAGCAAAACATGCCGCGCCGCCAGGTTGCGGTCAAGGTCATGCTGAGCGAGGTGGTCAACGACCAGGTGCGGCAGATGTTTCAGGCCGAGGCGAATATGATGGCACAGTTGAGCGCGCATCCGTCGATCCTGACTGTCTACCAGGCGAGCGTCTCCTCCGATGGGCGACCGTACCTGGTCATGGAACTCTGCTCGTCCTCGCTGAGCGAGCGGTATCGGCGGGAACGAATCCCCGTCCCAGAGGTGCTGCGGATCGCGGTGAAGATCGGCAGTGCGATTGAGACCGCACACCGCACTGGGGTGCTGCACCGCGACATCAAGCCGTCCAACATCCTTTTGACGGCGTACGGGCACCCCGTGCTGTCCGACTTCGGCATTGCATCAACCGTGAGCGAGGCCGATTCCCAGGAGTCTGTCGGACTGTCGGTCCCGTGGTCCGCACCCGAGGTGTTGATGGACGAGACGCCCGGTAACATCGCATCGGAAGTCTGGTCTTTTGCGGCCACCGTCTACTCCCTGCTCGCGGGTCGCTCCCCATTCGAGATACCGGGCGAATCCAACAAGTCGGCCGACCTCATCTCGCGGATTAACCGTGCGAAAGTACAGCCCATCGGGCGCTCAGACGTGCCGCAGAGCCTCGAACGCGCGCTCGATCGGGCGATGTCGAAGAAGCCGGAGGCTCGGCCACTCAGTGTTCTCGAACTGGTTCGGGAGTTCCAGGCCATCGAAACCGAGCTGGGTGTACCGCAGACGGGCATCGAGGTCGCGATGGATGACTGGGCGCTTGCAACCGTCTCCGACCTCGAGGACCGCACGCGCATCCGCGGCGTAGCCGGTGTTCCGACAGCCGCGAAGAGTCGGCGGCGGCGGCG
>JAYTEZ010000316.1:0-5982 GCA_043734805.1 Microbacteriaceae bacterium | reverse complement strand
TGCAGTTCCTTCAACATGATTCTTCTTCTCCTGTGAAGCGTGAAGGGGCGGATTGATGAGATTCGCACGCCGCGCCACGAGCACTATTGTGACTCAGGTCGCAAGCCGCGCGTTCCTGTGTCGGAGCACCGTTCATGGGTCGTAATGTCGACGAAAAGAGCCGGAAGCTCCGAGCCCCGCCAATCGGCAAACACCGAATCGTGGAGCTGTGTCTGATTAGTAGGAGCAATGATACGCCGACCCGGGGCTCACCGATATAGCGAGCCGAGAAATCGGGGGTGGAGGCACATTGTGAAACGCTGGGCGTGTTCGCGCCTGCACGACATCACGGGTTAAAGTTTGAGCTCGCAACGAAACACCGGTTCAGAAAACTCGACGAGGCGAAGACAGCCCTGCTTGCCCATGACCGTAATCCGAAGGACTTGGGTGCCACCGAGCTGCCCGTGACGAGCCGGCATGCGACTGTCGCGGGGCAACTCGAACGGGGCAGCAGACGTTACTGCTTAACCGCCGCACCTTTTCCGCCCACCAGAGCCGGGTCAGGCGGCGGGAACGCCTCACCGCGATACGCCGGATTGGCATTTAACGACCCAATGGTTGCCCGAAAGATATTGAACTTCGTGTTGTAGCCGTTGGTTCCGGCGACAGTGGTTTTTCTTAAGGACCACAGGCCGCCATCCGTGTTCCCCACCCAGACGGCCAGCGCAACTTTCGTCGTACTGGCGATGAGCCAATTCTGGTCTGCGTAGTTGGTCGTGCCGGTTTTGCCGACGATGGGAACGCCGTCCTGCGGGTTACCCGGCTTGCCGGTGCCCGCCTTCATGACCGCCGAGAGGGCGAAGGCGACGGTACTCGCGATGTTCGGCGCGATCGCCTGCACGCACTGGCGCGGTTGCCCTGCAATATCCTTGCCATCCGGCCCGACCACCTTGTCGATGATGGTCGGCGCGCAGTAGATGCCGTTGGCGCCGATCGTGGCAATCGCTCCGGCCATCGTGAGCGGCGCGATCTCGTTGGTGCCGATGATCGCGGCCGGATAGGTTTGAAGCGGGTCCCCGTCAGCACGGTGCACCCCCATGGCCTTCGCCGTCGAAGTGATTTCGCAGATATCGAGCTGCTGCGCCATCGTGATGAAGGCCACATTCACCGAATTCCGGGTTGCCGCCGCGATGGTCATCGGGCCGCCTTCGCCCAGGGAGTCGTTCTTCGGCGCGTACGGTGGGCCCGAGAAACGTGCGCAGGATGAATTGAAACTCGACATCGGGAACGGACGAACGGTCCCATCCACGACCTCGCTCAGTGTGTGACCTTCCTTGAACCATTCGGAGAGCGTGAAGATCTTGTAGGTCGAGCCGGTCGCGAATCCGGACGACCCGCCGTACTGCTTATCAGTGTTGTAGTTGACCGCGGTCGCCGTGGGGCCACCTCCCTCCGCCGAGTTGTCAAATTCCTTGTTCTGCGCCATGAGCAGGATTCGCCCCGTTCCCGGCTGCACCGACACGGCGGACGCCCCGAGGGCGAACCGGGTCTCGGTCGCGGGCGCGCTCTCTGAGAGAGCCGCCTGTGCCACATCCTGCTGGGCCAGGTCGATGCTCGTGTAGATCTTGTAGTTCCCTCTCGCCCACGCCGTTTTGCGTTGCTCTGCGGTCGCCCCGAGGGCGGTGAGCGAGGGGACGAGCCGAAGCGCATAGTCGCAGGCGAACTTCGCAGCGCTGGCGTACAGGCATCCGTTACTGGGAGCCTTTAGCTTCGGCACGATCGGCGTGGCGACCGCCTCCGTATATTGCGCGGCGCTGATGTACCCGAGTTGCCTCATGTCGTCCAGGATGAGGTCACGCCGATCCTTATTCGCCGGATACCGGGCGGGGTCGCTCAAGTTGAGCAGGTTCGGCTGTTGCACCATCGCGATGAGGCTTGCCGCCTGGGGGAGTGTGACATCCTTTGCGCTGACGCTGAAGTACTTCTGAGCGGCGGCCTCGATGCCGTAGGTGTTGCCGCCGAACCCGGCGATGTTGAGGTAGCCGAGCAGCACGTCCTGCTTTGTGTATTGCTTCTCGAGACTGATTGCGAACTTCATTTCCCTCAGTTTTCGATTGAGGGTGCCGTCAATCGCCGCCGCATAGGCGGCTTTCCTCTTCTTGGGATCGTCAATTTGGAGGGCGCGTTGGATGAGAATGTTCTTCACGAGTTGCATCGCGATGGTCGAGCTTCCGCTCGTAATGCCCTTGTTCGCAAGGTTTCCCGCGGCGGCGCGAACAATCGCCTTCACGTCAACGCCGCCGTGCTCGTAGAAGCGGCGGTCTTCGCCTGCGACCGTCGCATTCGTGATGAACGGGGAAACCGAATCCCAGCCGACATCTTGACGATCCTGGTCGTAGACCGACGCAATCGGTACCGGTTGACCATCGCGGGTGGCGAAGATGACGTTGCGCTGCGACTGCAGATCTATCGTGATGTAATCCGGCAGGGCGTTGAAGAATCCAACGGTTGCGGTCGTGCCGCGGCTCGCCACGAGCGCCGCTGGCAACGCCAGGGACGCGACCAGAGCGCCCGCGAGAATGCTGAAGAACAGGAAGCCGAGAGCAGACCCGAACAGACTGCCGCGCTTTCCATAATCGATGACGGATGCTGTGCTGATGGACGCGGGCAACGCCATGCGAATTCGTGGCACCTGGTCTCCCGCAGCCCGAACAGTCATGAAAGCACCCTCCGGCTCCACCTGTCTCGATAACCATATTCTGATCCGGACTTTACCCGCCAATTATGTTCGGCGCGAATGTTTGCCAAATCGTGATTTACCCGAGGCTCCCCGGGGTCCGGAGAATATTTTCGACGCTCGCAATGACCCCTCGAAATTGGTGGCACAAGCAGAAGCCTGGGTTGATGTCGGCATCTCGCACGGTCCAGAGCAGCTGCGCGTTAGTCCTCGTACTCGTGTTCGCGCGCCGGGTACTCGCCCGAGGCGACGTCAGCGCGATAGTTCTGAACGGCATAGGTGAGTACGCCGCTGAGATCGGCATACTGGCGCACAAACTTCGGAATGCGACCGGTCGTCAGCCCGGCCCAGTCGGTCCAGACCAGAAGCTGACCGTCGACGTGGGGGCCGGCGCCGACCCCGATCGTTGGGATGCTCAGCTCCTTCGTCACCCGCTGCGCGATCAGCGACGGGACCATTTCGAGCACGACCGCAAAGGCGCCGGCATCCTCAACCGCGTGGGCATCGGCGAGCAGTTGCTCCGCCCCCTCGCCTCGCCCCTGGATGAGGTGCCCACCGAGGCCGTGCTCGCTCTGGGGAGTGAAACCGATGTGCGCCATGACCGGGATGCCGGCCGAAACGATTCGGCGGATCTGCTCCGCACTGCGCACGCCACCCTCGAGTTTCACGGCGTGAGCGTGGGATTCCTTCATGAAACGGAATGCGGTGTGCAACGCCTCATCCGGCCCCGTTTCATAGGAACCGAATGGCATATCGGCCACGACGAAGGCACGTGAGACCGCGCCAGCGACCGCCCGGGTGAGGGGAATGAGGTCGTCGACGGTCACCGGCAGGGTGGTGTCGTACCCGAGAACGTTGTTACCGGCCGAGTCTCCGACGAGCAGGAAGTCGATTCCAGCCGCGTCGAAAATGGATGCCGTGAGCTGGTCATAACTGGTGAGTCCGGTGATCTTCACACCGGCTTCTTTCGCCGTTTGAAAGTGCCTGGTGCGAACGCGTTTGCGGTTGGACGGAGCTGCGATGCCCTGTACTTCCGCTGCGGTGGGGTCAGTCATGATGAGAGCCTACTCATCGAAGGCGCGGGCGGTAGGTGATCGGCAGGCGCCGGTCGCGTCCGAAGGCCATTCCGCTGATTTTCGGTCCGATCGCACCCTGGCGCCGCTTCCATTCGGCTCGATCGACCAGCCCGGTGACGAAATCGACGATCTCCTCGTCGAACCCGAGCGCGATCACATCTTCTCGACCGAGTTTCCGGGTGATGTAGGCCTCGAGAATCTCGTCGAGAACCTCGTACGGCGGAAGCGAATCCTGATCGGTCTGGTCGGGCCGCAGTTCGGCGCTCGGCGGCTTGCTGATCGAGTTCTCCGGAATCGGCGGGGTCTCCCCACGCTCGAGCGCGGCCGCATTTCTCCAGGCCGCGAGTTCCCACACGAGCGTCTTCGGCACATCCTTGATCGGCGCGAAACCGCCGGCCGAGTCGCCATAGATCGTCGAATAGCCGACGGCGAGTTCGGTCTTGTTGCCGGTGGTCAGCACCAGATGACCGTCGAGGTTCGACAGCCCCATCAAAATGATGCCCCGGATGCGCGCCTGCACGTTCTCCGCCGCGGTTCCGGTCAGCTTCAGCTGGGTCTCGATCGGCAGCACCAGATCGGCGATCGGCTCCACCGAGTAGTGCAGGCCGATGTTCTCGGCGAGATCCTCGGCGTCGGAACGGGAATGGCCGGAACTGTACCGGCTCGGCATGCTGACGCCGTGGACCCGATCCGCACCGATGGCGTCGGCCGCAAGGGACGCGCACACGGCGGAGTCGATGCCTCCCGAGAGACCGAGGATCACCGAGCGGAAACGGTTCTTCTCGACATAGTCGCGCAGCCCGAGGACGAGCGCATTCCACACCTGTTCCCGGGTCTCCGGGAGCGTCGCCACGTCGGCGGTCAGTTCGGGCTGTGGCGCGGAGGAGTCGGCGAGGCTCACTCGCGCGACATTTGCCGGCAGCTCGGCGTCGGTGGCGGCCGCGACGTCAAGGTCCACCAGTAGAAGGTGCTCGGCGAACTGGGGTGCTCGCGCCAGGATCGCGCCGGTGCCGTCGACGACGACGCTGTCGCCGTCGAAGACCAAATCGTCCTGACCGCCGACGATGTTGACGTAGGCGACGATCGTTTTGGTCTCGACGGCGCGACGGGTGACAAGCGGCAGTCTCACCTCGTCTTTGTCCCGCTCGAATGGCGAGGCGTTGATCACGACGAGAAGCCCGGCGTCGGCCTCGAGCACGCGCGCAACGGGTCCGCCCTCGCGCCAGAGATCTTCGCAGACGATGACGGCGACATCCACGCCCCTGATACGCAGCACGAGCAACTCGTCGCCCGGAATGAAGATGCGGTATTCGTCGAAGACTGAATAGTTGGGCAGGTGATGCTTGGCGTAGCGCGCTCTCACATGGCCGTGCTGCAGCACGCTTGCACAATTCTGCGCGATGGCGGTCGGGGCGCTGCTTGTACCGATCAGTCGCGGCGCGAACGGTCCGTCCGGGTGGCCGACGATCACCGCAAGATCGCCGAGACCGGCATCCTGAAGCCGCTTCGCCAGATGAACGACGGCGTCGTGACTGTCGGCCAGAAAACTCGGTCGGGAGGCGAGGTCTTCGATCGGATAGCCGGTGAGCGCCATCTCGCCCACAGCGAGCAGGTCGGCGCCCTGGGCTGAGGCGCGGGCGGCCGCAGCGAGAATTTGCTGCGAATTGCCCGCAAGGTCGCCAACGACGGGGTTGGTTTGGCCGAGCGCCAAGCGGAGTCGGGGCATAGCCACTAGCCTAATAGTCGGGAAAGAACAGGCCAGAACGGCCGGTTAGAGGAGCAAATGGACAAGCAGCGTGACTTCGTTCTCCGCACTATCGAAGAACGCGGCGTTAAGTTCATTCGGCTCTGGTTTACGGATGTCGTCGGCACCCTCAAGTCCGTCGCCATCGCCCCGGCCGAAGTGGAGGGCGCCTTCGCCGAGGGCCTCGGATTCGACGGCTCGGCCATCGAGGGACTCACCCGTTCGTACGAAGCCGACGTGCTCGCGCATCCGGATCCGGCCACGTTCCAGATCCTCCCGTGGCGCGGTGAAGTCGACCCAACCGCGCGCATGTTCTGTGACATCACGACCCCCGACGGGCAGCCGGCCGTCGCCGATCCGCGCAACGTGTTGAAGCGCACCCTCGCGACCGCGGCCGAGCGCGGGTTCACGTTCTACACGCATCCGGAGATCGAGTTCTACCTGCT
>JAYTEZ010000315.1:0-2733 GCA_043734805.1 Microbacteriaceae bacterium | reverse complement strand
TTCGCCCAGATGGCGTCCTGGAGCATCGCGGTGCCCTCTTTGTTCCAGTCGATGACGTTGAGGTCGCTCGGCGTGTAAAGCTGACCGGTCGCCGGGTTCTTCGTCTCAAGAATCTGCGCGTACTCGTTGTAGACCATGGCCTGTGCGGCGTCGATGTCGCCCGCGAGCAGGGCACTCTCGTCGAAATTCTGCTGCACGAGAGTCACGTCCCTGGCCGGGTCGAGCCTTGCCTTGGTCATGCCGGCAAACAGCTCGAATTCGTTGCCGAAACCCCAGTTGCCCACCTTCTTGCCCTTGAGTCCCGCCGCGGAGGTGATGTTTGCTTTCTTCATCGAGACCTGCAGCGTGCCGGAGCGCTGGTAGATCTGGCCGACATTGGTGATGCCGGCGCCCTGCTCGCGTGAGGCGAGCGCTTTGGGCACCCAGGCGATCGCGTAGTCCGCCTGGTTGTTGGCGAGCACTGTCTGCGGCACGATGTCCGTTCCTCCCTCGAGAATGGTGACGTCGAGTCCCTCATTTTTGAAATAGCCCTGTTTGAGCGCGGCGTAGTAACCGGAGAACTGGGCCTGAGCGAACCACTGGAGCTGGAGCTTCACCGGCGTGAGCGCGCCGGATGATGCGGCCGGCGAACTGGACGGACTGCTGGTGCTGCATCCGCTGAGAAGCAGTGCGGCGGATGCGGCCATGGCGGCCACGCCGAGCACTACACGTCTGCTGTGTTTCATGCGTTTCTCCTTTGTGATAGTGGGCTGTGCTGTGATGGCGGGCTGTGCTGTGATGGCGCTGTCGCCGGGACAAAATTCGAGAAATCAGGTTCGGCGCCGGGAAGCCAGACGCTCGAGGGCGAGGGTTGCCCCGTAAAAAATGAGGCCGAGGAGGATGGCCGCGAACACGTACGCCCAGGCCCGCGGGTACGCACTGTTGGAGGCGGCGGAGGTGATGCGCGAGCCAAGGCCGTTCTGCAGCCCGCCAAAATACTCCGCGACGATCGCCGAGATCACCGCGAGGGACGACGCGATGTTGAGGCCGGTAAAGACGTAGGGCAGGGCGCCGGGAATGGTGACGGTGCGCGAGATCTGCCAGCTGGATGCCGCGTAGGCGCGCAGGAGATCGCGGTGCACGGGCTTGACCTGCCGAAGGCCGCGCACGGTGTTGATGAACACCGGCACGAAAACGACGATCGCCACGATCACGCGCCGCGGGGCTTCACTGGTCGCACCGAACATGTTGCCGAGCACGGGGGCGAGCGACACTATCGGCACAACGGCGACCGCGGCGACGATGGGTGCGATGAGTTCATCGACGACCGGGAGGCGGGAGGCCAGAAGCGCGAACACGATGGCGACGATCGCGCCGATGACGAGTCCGACGAGTGCGTTCGCGCCGGTGGCGATGGTGGCGGGGACGAACAGCGGGCCGATGAGCTGCACCTGGGCCCAGATCGCGAGGGGGGACGGAAGAAGGTATGGCTGGATGTGCGCGAACTGCACGAGCATCTGCCAGGCGACGAGAGCAAGCACCCCGAACGCGATCGGTGGCAGGACGCGGCGGATCAGGATCGAGTTCATTGCGTCTCAACGCCCCGTGCGCCGGATGCCTCGGGCGCTGCGTGCAGCGCTTCCCGCACCGCGGTCACGTCCGCGAAGAAGCGGGAGTCTTCACGAAGTGCTTCACCGCGATCGTCGCCGAGTTCGATGGGAATGTCCGCACGGATGCGGCCGGGCCTCGGCGACATCACCACCACCCGGTCGCTGAGAAACACGGCCTCCGGGATCGAGTGGGTGACGAACACCACTGCGGCGCCGGTCTCCGCGCAGATGCGCACGAGTTCGGATTGCATTCGCTCCCGCGTCATCTCGTCGAGCGCGCCGAATGGCTCGTCCATGAGCAGCAGGTTCGGTTTCTCGGCGAGCGAGCGCGCGATCGCCGCGCGCTGTTGCATTCCGCCGGAGAGCTGCTCCGGGTATTTCTCGCCGAACTCTTCGAGCCCGACGAGGTCAAGCAGCTCAGCGACGCGCGCCTTGCGTGCCCGGGAGTTCACTCCGTGCAGGCTGAGCGGCAGCTCGATGTTCGCCGCGACCGAGCGCCAGGGCAGCAGGCCAGCGCTCTGGAACGCAATTCCGTAGTCCTGGTCGATTCGAGCGCGACGAGCGGTCTTGCCGAACACCGCCACGGTGCCGGCGCTCGGCGAATCGAGGTCGGCGATCAGTCTCAGCAGTGTTGACTTGCCGCATCCGGATGGCCCGATGAGCGACACGAACTCGCCAGCGCGAACGGTGAGGCTCACATCATCGAGCGCGGTGACAGCACCGCCTTCCGAGGAGCGCGACGCGCGTCTCGAACGGTTGCCGACGAAGGTCTTCGTGACCGAAACGACCTCGACGGCGGCAGAGGATGCTGCGATGGGGGCCCCGATGATGGCTGCGGTCGAGGTCATGCCGCGACCTCGTTTCTGCGATAGCGGGCGACCGCTAGCCCGATGATGCCGACTATTCCCGCCGCCGCCAGGCCCATGATAACGGCACCCGCGATGGGCGAATAGGCCTTCGCCGGGTCGCTCGACCCGGACTGCGCAAATTCGATGATGAGACGGCCGACGCCGCCCTTCGTGCCGGTCGATACCTCGGCAACGACGGTGCCGATGATCGCGCTCGCCGCCCCGAGCCGAAGCGCCGGCAGCAGGTACGGCACGCTCGCCGGCAGCCGAAGGTAGAACAGGGTCTTCCACCAGCC
>JAYTEZ010000314.1:0-2124 GCA_043734805.1 Microbacteriaceae bacterium | reverse complement strand
GTTGCGGGGGCTGCCTCGTTTGCTGCACAGGAGGACAGGACGATGGTGGCTGCGATGGCAATCGCAGCGATGCTGCTTGCGCGTGAGAAGTTACGTCGGTTGACGTTCACGGGGTTCCCTTCGGGAGATTTTGTGAATACAGAATAACGGGCCGGTGCCGACCCGTCAGCCACGATACAAACGCTCGTTGACCGGATTCGGCACGAGAGGTTAACGGGAGGTTAACGGCGGGGAAATTTCGCGCTCAGTCGCGGGCCGGCCCGTGAGTCTCGATCGCGACGAGGCCGCCATCCGGATGCTCCAGCGACACGTGCAGCACCGTGAACTCCGAGGTCGACAGCATGCCAGCACGCCGCAACGCCGCGTCGAGGGGGGTGTTCGTGGCACCCGCTACCTCGTCGATGATCGCGGGAATCACCGGCCCGTGGCTGCAGAGCAGCACCGCCTGCCGCTTCGCGAGTCGATTTTTGACAATCTTGCGCACCCGGTCGGTGCCGTCCTCATAGGCATCCTGGCTAATTCCGGCCGACCCTGTGAATGGCAGGCCGGTGAGAGTCGCGACCGGCTCGATGGTTTCGAGGCAGCGCACGGCGGTGCTGCTGATCAGCCCGGTCGGAGACCACGCGGCGATGGCGGGGGCGATGTTCCGAGACTGTTCGATCCCACGGGGCTGCAGTGGGCGGGTCCAGTCCGGTCCATCCCAGCTGCCGCGCGGAACGGCCTTCCCGTGACGCAGCACGATCATCGGGAAGGTTCGGGCCGTGCCAGCCGTGACCCGCGCGACAAAGCGATCGAGCACGTCGCGGTCCCCGCCGTAGCTGAGTTGTGCCCTGGCATTCTCGATCGGCAGCCATTCGACCGCGGCGACCTCAAGATTCGGCGCGAACCTCGATGCGGCGACGGCCTCATCCGACACTTCTACCGCCCAGTAGTGAACGATCTTCTCGCGACCGTCGGGCATGGTGTATTCGGTCGTGCCGAGGGGCGCGCCGAGAGCGACCGACAAGCCGGTTTCTTCGGCGATCTCGCGCACCGCCGTTTGTGGCGGTGTCTCTCGGGGCTCGACCTTGCCCTTGGGGAGGGACACGTCGGCGCGTTCGGCCCGACGAACGAGCAGAACAAGTATTTTGCCGCCGACCAACCGCCAGCAGAGGGCCCCGGCTGCCCGAACCGCCACCGACCCGGTCAGGGTCATCGGAGGACTCCGGTGCGCTTTCTCTGCGTGATGTGTCGCATCATAATACTTTGCATGTCGTCGAGGGCCGAGCCGTCATCCGCCCGGTAAAAGCGCGTCCAGTTGCCGTCGGAATCGAGCTTCCAGTGCGCCGTCCGATCGGACATGGCGAGGTCGAACATCGCATCGATCTCGCGCAGGTGATCCTGACTGGTCAGCCGCACGAGCGCTTCGACCCGACGATCGAGGTTGCGGTGCATCAGGTCCGCGCTGCCGATGTAGACCTGCGGGTCGCCTCCGTTGACGAACGAGAACACCCGCGAGTGCTCCAGATATCGCCCGAGAATCGATCGAACCCGGATGTTCTCGCTCAGGCCATCGACTCCTGGCTTGACCGCGCAAATTCCGCGGACAACCATTTCGACCGGAACGCCCGCCTCACTCGCGCGATAGAGAGCATCGATTATTGTCTCGTCGACGATCGAATTCAGCTTGATCCGGATACCGGATGGCAGGCCGTTGCGCGCGTTTTCGGCCTCCGTCCTGATCCGCTTCAGAAGTCCATTGCGCAGATGCAGCGGGGCAACCAGCAGTCGTTTGAACTTCTTTTCGATCGCGTAGCCGGAGAGCTGGTTGAACAGCCGCGTGAGGTCTTTGCCCACCGTGCCGCTCGCGGTCAGCAGACCGAGGTCCTCATAGATCCGGCTGGTCTTCGGATTGTAGTTGCCGGTGCCGATGTGGCTGTAGTGGCGCAGCACGCCACCCTCCTGCCGGATCACCAGAGCGAGTTTGCAGTGGGTCTTGAGCCCGACGAGCCCGTAGACGACGTGCACGCCGGCCTTCTCGAGCTTGCGCGCCCAGCTGATGTTCGCCGACTCGTCGAAGCGCGCCTTGATCTCGACGAGCGCGAGCACCTGCTTTCCGGCCTCGGCCGCCTGGATGAGCGCCTC
>JAYTEZ010000313.1:0-2002 GCA_043734805.1 Microbacteriaceae bacterium | reverse complement strand
GAGTATCTCGTCTGGTTGAGCGTCGATGCCGGCAGCAATCCGACAGAATGGACTGACCGGGTTCTTGCCCTGTCGCGGCCGGCCTGACCCGAATCCAATCCAACAATGAAATCCGCCGTACAGCGCGATTTACCGAACGCCTGAATTTGCCGAAAACGTGAGGAGAACCAGTGACGGCACGGTATATGCTCGTCGTTTCCCACACCGGGCGGCGGGAATCGCTCAGTGCTGCGGTCACGGTCTGTCGGCAGCTGATCGCGGCGGGCGTGACGCCCGTCACCACAACGGTCGAGCACGCTGACGTGCTCGCGATGGCTCCGGAACTCACGGCCTTAGCGATTCTGGGTGACGGCGTCAACATCGCGCAGGTCGAGCTCGCGATCGTGCTCGGCGGCGACGGAACGATACTGCGCGCAGCGGAACTCACTCGGGGTTCGACCGCCCCCCTCCTCGGCGTTAATCTGGGGCATGTGGGCTTCCTCGCCGAGAGTGAACGTGACAATCTCGGCGAAACGGTTCGTCGCGCCCTTGCTTGTGACTACGAGGTCGAAGAGCGCATGACCCTGTCCGTTCGGGTCAAGGTCGCTGCCGAAGTCATCTATGAGACCTGGGCGCTCAACGAGGCGACGGTGGAAAAGGCCAGCCGCGAACGCATGCTCGAGGTTGTGATCGAGGTCGACGGACGGCCGCTGTCCTCCTTCGGTTGCGACGGTGTCGTCATGTCGACCCCCACGGGATCCACCGCATATTCGTTTTCGGCGGGAGGCCCCATCGTCTGGCCGGAGCTCGACGCCATGCTACTGGTTCCCCTGAGCCCGCATGCGCTCTTCGGGCGGCCCCTTGTCGTCGGACCGAAGTCGGTGTTCGCAGTCGAGGTGCTTGAGCGCACACCGGGTACCGGCGTCCTCTGGTGCGATGGGCGCCGTACCCATGACCTGCCGACGGGCGCGCGGGTGATCGTGCGTCGGTCACCCATCCCCGTGCGACTCGCCCGCCTGCATCGGGGCCCGTTCACCGATCGACTTGTCCGCAAATTCAACCTCCCGACGACCGGCTGGCGCGGTCCGGTTGACGGCGAGAGTGCAACGGCGTGATCGAAGAAATCTCCATCCGCAACCTCGGCGTCATCGGCGAGGCGCGTCTGCCGCTCGGACCCGGATTCACCGCGCTCACCGGTGAGACGGGCGCCGGCAAGACCATGGTGGTGACGGCGCTTGGACTGTTGCTCGGCGAGCGCTCCGACAGCTCGATACTGCGGCAGGGCAGTGGCGCGGCAATCGTCGAGGGGCACTGGCAGATCGATCCCCGGGGTGAGGTGGCCGATCGGGTGCGCGACGCGGGAGGCGACATGGACGGTGGGGAGCTCATTCTCGGCCGTTCGGTCTCCCCGGAGGGCCGCAGTCGCGCCACCGTCGGAGGTCGCACGACGCCGCTCGGTGTGCTCAACGAGATCGGCCAACAACTCGTCGTGGTGCACGGGCAGGCTGACCAGGTCCGACTGCGCTCGGCGACCGCTCAGCGCGAAGCGCTTGATCGTTTCGCCGGGCAGGAACTGTCGGCAATGCTCGGTGATTATCAGGAGACCTATCGTCGCTGGCAGTCCAACCAGGGCGAGCTGGATGTGCTGGTCGCCGAGCGGGATCGGCGCACCAAGGAGGCGGAAGAGCTCCGGATCGCGATGGCGGAAATCGAGTCGGTCGCGCCGCGTTCGGGAGAAGATGTTGAACTCGTTTTGCGAGCCGAGCGACTCACCAACCTGGAAGATCTTCGACTCGCTGCGGCGCAGGCCCACGAACTCGTGTCAGCCGAAAGCCTCGATGAGGCGCCCGATGTGGTCAGCCTCCTCGAGACCGCACGGCGTCAGCTCGAACGCGTGGCCGACCACGATGCAGCGCTTGCACCCATTGTCGAAGCGATCGCGAACGCGAGCTTCATCGTCGCAGATCTTTCCGGCCAGCTCTCGAGCTACCTGAGCGGTCTCAGCGCCGACGACGGTCGGGAG
>JAYTEZ010000312.1:0-2396 GCA_043734805.1 Microbacteriaceae bacterium | reverse complement strand
ATGTCACAGCGACTGCCCGCAGTTCTTTCACATCACGACCTCCCGCAAGCCGAGCTCAACGCCGCTCTTCTGGACGGCGAGGTCTACGCGGTGGATGAGTGTTTCAGCCCGATTGACGAAATCGACCAGCGATCGCACCGTGCGCTGGCACTCGCTTCGCTGCTTCCGGAGCAGCTGCTTCCGGAACGGCTGATCGCGGAACAACGCACGGCAGCATGGGTGCTCGGAGCGCTGGCCAGACCGCCCTTTCATCATCAGTTCTGCGCGGCTATCGACGCTCGGGTGCGGCCGTCCGGCATGATCCGGGTCACGGTTCGCGAGGTGGTCATCGACGAAACCGACCTGCTCGAGTGCGCCAGCCTTCGTGTGACGACACCGCTTCGCACCGTTGTCGATCTTGCGCGGTTCAGCCCGTCGTTCGGCGACGAAGAGGTACGCCTGGTGAAGAATCTGATGTCGCTCGACAGGTTCGGCGTAGAGGAGTGTAAGGCGATGCTCGATCGCCGCCAGAACCTTCCGGCAAAGCGGCTCGCGCATCAGCGTATCCTCGCGGCGGCCGCGCGAATTTACCCGCCGGAAACCCTGTACACGTCGTAAACGGCGTCGATGCGTCGGACCGCGTTCAGCACGCCAGCGAGGTGGGTGGTGTCCCCCATCTCGAAGACGAAACGACTGAGGGCGACACGATCGCTCGACGTCGACACGGTCGCCGAGAGGATGTTGACGTGACTCTCGGAGAGCACGCGCGTCACATCCGAAAGCAGCCCAGCCCGGTCGAGCGCCTCGACCTGGATCTGCACGAGGAAAATGCTCGACGAGGTCGGCTCCCATTCGACGTCGATCATTCGCTCCGGTTCGCTTCGGAGAGACGCAACGTTGTGGCAGTCCGATTGGTGCACTGAGACTCCGGCGCCACGGGTGACGAAACCAACGATCGGATCGCCGGGCACCGGCGTACAGCACTTCGCGAGCTTGATCAGGATGTCCGGGGCGCCGCGCACGACAACACCGGAATCACTGTGGCGCAGTTGCTTACTGCGTCCCCTGGTCGGGAAGGGGATCTCAGCATCCTCAATCTCCGCCTCGGTGTGCAGCGATGCCAGCACTTTTTCGATCACCGACTGCGTCGAAACGTGCCCCTCACCAACGGCAGCGTAGAGGGCAGAAATGTCTTCGAAGCGCATCTGCGCCGCGACCTCGCGGAACGAATCCTGGTTCATCAGCTTCTGCAGCGGAAGGTTCTGCTTTCGCATGGCACGAGCGATGGCATCCTTGCCCTGCTCGATCGCTTCGTCGCGTCGCTCCTTCGTGAACCATTGCCTGATCTTGTTGCGGGCTCGTGGACTCTTGACGAAGTTCAGCCAGCCCTGGCTCGGGCCGGCATCCGGATTCTTTGAGGTGAAGATCTCGACAACATCACCGCTGCTCAGTGCGCTTTCGAGGGGCACGAGCCGTCCATTGACCTTCGAGCCCATCGTGCGGTGGCCGACCTCGGTGTGCACCGCGTACGCGAAGTCAACCGGGGTCGCTCCGGCCGGAAGGCCAATCACCTTACCCTGAGGTGTGAAGACGTAGACCTCTTTCGCGCCGATCTCGAAGCGCAGCGAGTCGAGGAACTCGTTCGGATCCACGGTCTCGGCCTGCCAGTCCGTGATGTGAGCGAGCCAGGCCATGTCGCCGTCGTCATTCTGCTCGCTCAATGTCCCCTTGCCGTTGACCCGCTCCTTGTACTTCCAGTGGGCCGCGACTCCGAACTCCGCGCGCTGGTGCATCTCGTCGGTGCGGATCTGGATCTCCACCGCGCGGCCCTGTGGCCCGATCACCGTCGTGTGCAGAGACTGGTAGAGGTTGAATTTGGGTGTGGCGATGTAGTCCTTGAACCGGCCGGGAATCGGGTTCCAGCGAGCGTGAATCGAGCCGAGTACCGCGTAGCAGTCGCGCACGGATCCGACGAGAACGCGGATGCCGACGAGATCGTAGATTTCGTCGAACTCGCGGCCGCGAGCGATCATCTTCTGGTAGATGGAGTAGTACTGCTTGGGTCGGCCGACGACCTTGCCCTTGATCTTTGACGACTTGAGATCGTTGTTCACCGCGTCGATGACCTGTTGTACAAATTGCTCGCGCTGCGGAGTGCGCTGCCTGACCAGGCTCTCGATCTCCACGTAGAGCTTGGGATGGAGCACGGCGAACGACAGGTCTTCGAGTTCCCATTTGACGCTCTGGATGCCGAGTCGATGTGCAAGCGGCGCGTAGATTTCGAGCGTCTCCTGCGCCTTGCGCATCGCCGACTCCGTTGGTACGAAACCCCAGGTACGGGCATTGTGCAGGCGATCGGCGAGTTTGATCACGAGCACGCGAATGTCTTTCGACATCGCAACGACCATCTTGCGAAC
>JAYTEZ010000311.1:0-5777 GCA_043734805.1 Microbacteriaceae bacterium | reverse complement strand
CTCGTGGACGAATCCATTGTCGGGCAGCCGATCGCAGCCGAGGTCAGCACCAGGCAGGCGGTCGCCGAGCGGAACGCGCCGAGAGCGGTCAATCGGTCGTTTTTGCGCAATTCGAGCGGCCGATTGCCGGATTTCAGCGTTGGCGAGACCCGCTTTGACTGGCCAATTGCCAGACCGTTTGTTACTGTGACAGATGTTGACAGTGTTACTGGCGTGACTGCGGGGGGATCTGCGGCACGGGTCGGGGAATCATGAATCACAACTTGAACGGTCGCGCGGGCACGCCCCGCCTGGCACCAGCTCGTCGAGCGCGTCATAGTCGATCGCGTCACAGTCGAGCGCTCGCCGCCGTCGCGGTTATGTCGGTGCTGATCACCGGAACGATCCTCGGTCAGGCCACCCAATCTGCCTGGGCGGTGGAGTACCCCAGCTGGGCGGACGTGCAGGCTGCCCGCAATAACGTGGCGGCGAAGGAAGCCGAGATCACGAGACTCGATAGCCTTCTCGCCTCACTCCAAACCGAGGTCACCAGCACGCAGGCTGTCGCCGAACAGAAGGGCGCCGAGTACCAGGTCGCCCAGCAGAAGTATGACGAGTCGGCCTATAAGGCGGGCGAACTGCAGAAGCAGGCGGATGTCGCCCATGCGACGGCAGAAAAGTCCAAGCAGCAGGCTGGCCAGTTGGCCGCCCAGCTCGCGCGCTCCGGTGGCAGCGACCTCACCGCCACGCTCTTCTTCAGCGGAAGCAAGGCCGACGGCCTGCTCTCCCAGCTCGGCCTCGCGAGCATGGTCAAGGATCAGTCGGCCGGGCTCTATCAGAAGGCGATCCAGGACGAGAACACCGCCCAGTCCCTGACCGACCAGGCCAACCGTGCCAAGGATGCGCTCAGGGCGCTGAAGGAAGTGGCTCAGAAGGCGCTCGAAGCGGCCACTGCGGCATCCGAAAAGGCCACGGCCGCCCTCTCAGCCCAGGAGGCCAATAAGACCCGGCTGGAGGCGCAGCGCGCGACCCTGGTCGAAAACAAGAACACGACAGAGTCGGATTACAACGCTGGCGTGCAGGCGGCGATCGCAGCGGCGATCAAGGCTGCAGCGGAGTATGCGGCGGCTCACCCGAGATCCGGAGGTGGTCCTGCCAGCGCTGAGGGGTGGGTGCGCCCCGCAGGGGGGCAGATTTCGAGCCCGTACGGATGGAGGGTGAACCCGTACTCGGGTGCCTACGCCCTGCACGCTGGCACGGATCTCGCAGCCGGTTGCAACTCGCCCATCTTCGCGGCCCACACCGGAACTGTCATCTATGCGGGACCGAGCGGCGGTTACGGCAACTTCGTCATGATCAATAACGGCGACGGCGTGCTGACCGCTTACGGGCACATCGTCAATGGCGGCATCCTGGTCTCGGTGGGAGAGCAGGTCGGCGCCGGCCAGAACATCGCCAGGGTTGGCAGCACAGGAAACTCGACCGGATGCCATCTGCACTTTGAGGTGCGACCGGGGGGCATCGCCGTTGATCCCGTTCCGTACCTGCGTGCGCGGGGCATCGACCTCACGAACTAGCTCGATTCCGCAGCCCCTTCGCAGCTGCGGGCTAGTGGCCGCCCTCGGCGGCGAGCTTCGCGATGCCCGCTTGCACGATCTCCTCGGCCTCTGCCGCATTTCCCCAGCCCTCGGTCTTGACCCATTTGCCGGGCTCGAGGTCTTTGTAGTGTTCGAAGAAATGCTCGATCTCCCTGCGGGTGTGCTCAGGGACATCCTGGAGGTCCTGGATGTGGGACCAGCGCGGGTCCTTTGCCGGAACCGCGATCACCTTGGCGTCTGAGCCGCCGTCGTCCGTCATATTGAAGACACCGACCGGACGAACGGCAACGCCGACGCCGGGAAAGAGCGGGTAGTCGAGCAACACCAGCACGTCGACGGGGTCACCGTCGAGGCCGAGGGTGTTCTCGAAGTAGCCGTAGTCGGTGGGGTAGACGAAGGCGGTGAAGAGCACCCGGTCGAGATATACGCGGCCAGTCTCGTGATCCACTTCGTATTTGTTGTGGCTGCCTTGGGGGATCTCGATGACGGCGTCGTAGCTGGCCATGGACGGTGCGCTCCTCGGTTCGGGGGTCTGTTGCAATAACGTTATCGGATGACCGATCGCCCCCGACTGACCCCCGCCATCGCGGATGTTCGGCGCGCGGTGCGTGAGTGCCTCTCGTCGGGCCCACTCTCCGGAATTGCACGAAATGCAGGAGATGCTCCGCGCGCCGCGGCTGTTTCCCCGGTAACCGCTCCATTCGGTGGCGGGTCTCCTGCATTTGCAACAGCGGCAGGGGCGGAAGCGGCGGCAGGGGCAGAAGCGGCGGCAGGGGCGGCACCGGCGGCGGCGGCAGGGGCGGCAGCGGCGGCGGCAGCGGCAGCGAACGCGAACCCGGCGGGAGGGATGCTCGTGCTCGTCGCCCTGAGCGGCGGGCCCGACTCGCTCGCTCTGGCCGCAGCGACCGCGTTTGAGGCCGCTCGGGCGGGCATCCGTGCCGGCGCGGTGATCGTTGATCACGATCTGCAGCCGGGCTCGGCGGATGTCGCGGCGAACGCGGCGCGCCAGGCAACCTCTCTCGGCCTGGATCCCGTCCTGGTGAAGCTGGTCACCGTGGGAACGGACGGCGGACCGGAGGCCGCCGCCCGCACGGCACGCTACACGGCGCTCGCCGGGGCCGCGGCCGAGACCGGCGCCACTCGCATCCTGCTCGGCCACACGCTCGACGACCAGGCGGAGAGCGTGCTGCTCGGTCTCGCGCGCGGCAGCGGGGCGGCGAGTCTGCGGGGGATGGCCGCCGAGGCGGGGCTCTACGCGCGGCCGCTGCTGGGCATCCGTCGATCGACGACCGTGCAATTCTGCCTCGACTCGGGGCTCGCGTCGTGGTCTGACCCGCACAACGACGACCCGCGCTTTCGGAGGGTGCGGGTGCGCAACACGATTCTTCCCACGCTCGAGAGCGAGCTCGGCCCCGGAGTCGCGGAGGCCCTCGCCCGCACAGCAGAGCAGCTGCGTGAGGACTCGGAAGCGCTCGACCACTTTGCCGAGGAGGTGATCGAGGAGCTCGCGGAACACGCCGAGGCCGGCATTTCTCTGCCGGCGAGGGCGCTCGCGAGCAATCCGGCGGCGCTGCGCCAGCGGATCATCCGCCTTGCCGTTCTGGCCGAGTTCGGCGTCAGCCTGAGCCGGTCGCAGACCGTCGAGGTCGCGCGGCTGGTCACCGACTGGCACGGGCAGGGCGGCGTCGATCTACCGGGCATTACAGTGGAAAGGCGGAACGGCCTGCTTGTCTTCGGTTCGACCGACGCCGCCAGTTGACGAAGTTCCGCCCGTTCGACGACCAGCTAGTGGGAGCACAGCAGCCATGGAATACAGCGACATTGCCGACGACCTGGCGAGTGTACTTCTCACCGAGCGGCAGATTCACGACAAAATCGCCGAGCTCTCTCGCCGCATCGAGGCCGACTACCCGGGCGAGAAGCTGCTGCTCGTCGGTGTGCTGCGCGGCGCGGTCATGATCATGGCCGATCTCGCTCGCGAACTTAACCTGCCAGTGGAAATGGACTGGATGGCGGTGTCGTCGTACGGGTCCGGCACGCAGTCCTCCGGAGTGGTCCGCATCCTGAAAGACCTCGACTCCGACCTCACCGGCCGCAAGGTGCTCATCGTCGAGGACATTATCGACTCCGGCCTCACGCTCTCCTGGCTGCGGGCCAACCTTGAGAGCCGGGGTGCGGAGTCGGTCGAGATCTGCACGCTGCTGCGCAAACCGGATGCCGCGAAGGTCGACGTCGAGGTGCGGTACGTCGGCTTCGAGATTCCGAACGCGTTCGTGGTCGGCTACGGGCTGGACTACGCGGAGAAATACCGCAACTTTCGCGGCATCGGGGTGCTCGCGCCTCACATCTACCGGGCCTGAGCCCGGAGGATCCCGGACGGTTATCCGGCGTGACCGCAGGTGCATTACGCCTACGGCAAACATGCAGCGGTCGCCCAGCACGGCTCGGGTAGCCTTGGCCTCACATTCTTCGTCAGAAAGGTGCCGGGCTTGACTCCCGGAACACTATGGACTTCAAGCGTCTACTCCGCGGCCCGCTCGTCTACATCCTGCTGGCCGTCATCGTCGTCTCCATCGGCTTCAGCCTGCTGAGCGGCTCCGGGTTTAAGCCGATCACCACAAAACAGGGCCTCGAGCTCCTGAAAAACGACAAGGTGGTTTCGGCGAAGATCGTCGACAGCGAGCAGCGAGTCGACCTCACGCTCGCAACGGCGGGGACCGCCGGAACGCAGGTGCAGTTCTACTACGCCGCCGCTCGCGGGAGCGACATCGTCAAGGCGGTCAACGGCTCAAACGCGAAGTTCGACGACCAGGTCGACAAGGGTAACTTTCTGACCTCGTTGCTCGGACTCGTGATTCCCTTCATCGTCATCGGACTGATCTTCTGGTTCCTGCTCTCCAACATGCAGGGCGGCGGCTCCAAGGTCATGCAGTTCGGCAAGTCGAAGGCCAAGCTCGTTTCCAAGGAGAGTTCCAAAGTCACCTTCGCGGATGTCGCGGGCGCCGACGAGGCGATCGAAGAACTCGAAGAAATCAAAGACTTTCTCAAGGAGCCGGCCAAGTTCCAAGCGGTCGGAGCCCGCATCCCGAAGGGCGTGCTGCTGTATGGCCCTCCCGGGACCGGCAAGACCCTGCTCGCACGCGCCGTGGCGGGCGAGGCGAACGTTCCGTTCTACTCGATCTCCGGATCGGACTTCGTCGAGATGTTCGTCGGCGTCGGTGCGAGCCGCGTGCGCGACCTCTTCGCTCAGGCCAAGGAGAACTCACCGGCCATCATCTTCGTCGATGAGATCGACGCCGTCGGTCGTCACCGCGGCTCCGGCATGGGTGGCGGGCACGATGAGCGCGAGCAGACTCTCAACCAGTTGCTGGTGGAGATGGATGGCTTCGAAGGCGGCGAAGGCGTGATCGTGGTCGCCGCGACCAACCGACCCGATGTGCTCGACCCCGCACTGCTGCGCCCGGGCCGTTTCGACCGCCAAGTCGTGGTGGGCCTGCCGGACGTGCGCGGCCGCGAACAGATCCTCAAGGTGCACATGCGCAAGGTGCCACTTGCCGACGACGTGGTGCCGATGACGATTGCCCGCGGCACCCCAGGTTTCAGCGGTGCCGACCTTGCCAACCTCGTTAACGAAGCCGCGCTGTTCGCGGCCCGCGGCAATGGCAAGGAAGTGCGCATGGAGCATTTCGACAAGGCCCGCGACAAGATCATGATGGGCACCGAGAACCGCTCGATGGCGATGAGCGAGCAGGAAAAGACGCTTACCGCCTATCACGAGGCCGGGCATGCCATTGTTGGCCGGCTGGTGCCGGAACACGACCCGGTCTACAAGGTTACGATCATTCCGCGCGGGCGCGCGCTGGGCGTGACCATGTACCTGCCGGAAGGCGACAAGTACAGCTACAACCGCACCGCGATCGAATCGCAGCTGTGCTCGTTGTATGGCGGTCGTGTCGCCGAGGAATTGATCTTCGGTGATGACAAGGTCACCACGGGCGCGTCCAACGACATCGAGCGCGCGACCAAGATGGCCCGCAACATGGTCACCAAGTGGGGCCTGTCGGAGCTCGGCCCGATCACGTTCGGTGAGGAAGACGATGAGGTTTTCCTGGGCCGCTCGGTCACCCAGCACAAGAGCGTGTCGGACGACACCGCGCGCAGGATCGATGAAGTGGTGCGTTCGATCCTCGACAAGGCGTT
>JAYTEZ010000310.1:0-9219 GCA_043734805.1 Microbacteriaceae bacterium | reverse complement strand
CCGGTCGCCCCGCCGCGCCGCCGGCCCGCTTGCGGCGGCTGGTCGCCGTGCGGATCACCTCTGCCCGCAGTCCGGATGCCACGGCCAACCCTTCCCCGTAGTCGAATCGTAGGATCGCCCGCACGCCGCCCACCGCAAGCTCAACCGGGCCAAGCACATCGATCCGCTCGATCATGGCGACGGAGTCGAGCGCTCGCTGCACGGCCTCTGCGCTGCCGGTCACCGTCGCGACCCTGACCGCTGGCGGAAAACGAAGGCGACGCCGGTCGTCGAGTTCGGTTCTGACGTAGTCCGCGCGACGCCAGGTGGCGAGCGCCGATGCCAGAGCGCCACCGACCCCGACGAGCACGGTCGTGGCGCCGGGAGCGGCGAGCGCGATCGCATTGCACCACCAGCGGAGGCAATCCTCGCCAACGCGAAGGCTTTCCCGAGCGAGGATGTGTTCGCCGTCGAGCAACAGCACCGCACGATAGCCACCTTCGGCAACGGGTTCCGCGCCGCGGGTGGCGATCACTATGGCCGGCTCCGGTCCCACCGTGAGTATCGGGCGGTCGCCGTCCGCGATGATGATCCGAACGCCGGGGAACGCGCGCCCCAGGTCTTCAGCGGTGCGTCCGGCTCCCTGGCCGACCAGTCGAAACTTCGTGCCGCTGCAGTTGACGCAGGTCCAGTTGGTTGCGAGCTTGCCGCACCACGCGCAGGAGGGCGTCGAACGGGCGGTCTTGAGCCTCAGCGGCCCCTCACAGCCCTCGCACCGCGCGGTCCCTCCGCAGTTTTCGCAGGCCAGTCGGGGGGCGAAACCTGGCCGCGCCACCTGTACCAGCACGGGCCCATGCTCGAGTGCCGCCCGTGCCTCGCGCCACGCTGCCGAGGGGATGCGGGCCTGCGCCGCGAGCCGATCCTCGGCCGGCTGCTGTGCGGTCGGGATGACCCGTGGCAGATACGCGCGCTCCGGTGCGAGCGTCTCGAGCCAGCCGAGTTCGACGAGTCTCTCGACCTCTGTGCTGCGCGCATGGCTGAGGAACAGCAGCGCGCTACCCTGCTGTTCCTGCCGAACGAGGGCGGCATCGCGGGTATGGACATACGGGCTCAGGGGTTCGGAATGCAGCGGATCCCCGTCATCCCACACCGCGATGAGCGCGAGTCGCTTTGCTGGCGCGTAAATGACGGAGCGATTGCCGACGATCACGAGCGGCGTGTCCCCGAGGCAGGCCAGCAGTGCGCGGTAACGATCGGGATTCGACTGCCTCGCGTCGAGGTGCACGATGCGGTGCGCTGGCAGCACGGCTTCGAGCGCGGCAATGAGCTGCTCCTGGTCGCGATAGTCCGGCACGGACAGGATGGCGGAGCCGCCGCCGGCCAGCGCGTGAGTGGCCGCCGCCGCCATTGTGGTTGCCCAGTGACCAACCCACCGGCCGCCGGCAACTTCGACGACTCGCGGTAGAGCATCCACGGCCAGTCGGGCGCGGCTGGCCAGCGCGGTTTCCACTCTGGCCGTGTCGAAATCGGGCACCGCGACGGTCTGCACGGGTTCGGAGGTCGTCGGTTCAGGACGAACGGGTGCGGCGGGTGCGAATTCGGTATGCGCTGGTTCCGCGCTCTCGTCCGAGCTCTCATTAGAGAGCCAGGCCTTCTCCACCCGCACCTGTCGCTTCGGCACCGCGAGGCGCACAACGTCGCTTGCACTGCCCGCCGCGCGGTCGGCGACCCGGCGCGCGAGGATCCACACCTCCGGAGCAAGCACCCTCAACGGGGAAACGACGGAGTCGAGATCACTCAGGGTGCCTGAAAACTCACCGCTGCCGACAACTTCGACGAGAAAGCCGTCTGCTACCCGTCCTGCGGACCGCAGTGGCACGCGCACCCGCACGCCCGGCACCGCATCCTTCGCGAGCTCGGGAGGGATGCGGTAGTCGAACAGGCGATCGAGCTGCGGCAGCGATGAGTCGATGAGCACCCGGGCGACAGTCGTCGACGACTGCGCCGCCGAGGCGACCATGGTTACAGCCCGGCGAAGCTGCGCAGCGCGTCCACGCGGTCGAGTCGCTCCCAGGTGAAATCGGGCAACTCGCGCCCGAAGTGGCCATAGCTGGCGGTCGCGGCGTAGATCGGGCGCAGCAGGTCGAGATCGCGGATGATCGCGGCCGGTCGCAGGTCGAATACCTGCCTAATCGCCTCGATAATCGAGGCCTCGGGCAGGTGCGCCGTGCCGAACGACTCAACGTAGAATCCGACCGGTGCCGCCTTCCCGATCGCGTAGGCCACCTGCACCTCCAGCCGATCGGCGAGACCCGCTGCGACGGCATTTTTCGCCACCCAACGCATCGCGTAGGCGGCCGAACGATCCACCTTCGATGGATCTTTGCCGCTGAAAGCCCCACCGCCGTGCCGGCTCGCTCCACCATAGGTGTCGACGATGATCTTGCGGCCGGTGAGCCCCGCATCGCCCTGCGGACCACCGATTTCGAATCGGCCGGTCGGATTGATGAGGACGCGCGGTTCGACACTGTCGAGGTCGACTCGGTCGAGCACGGGCCGGATGACGAGTTCCTCCATTTCGACGCGGAGCTGCTCGGTGCTGACCAGTGGCGAATGCTGGGTGGAGAGCACAACCGTCTCGACGGTGCGCGGCACGATGCCCTCATAGCCGATCGTCACCTGGGTTTTACCATCCGGGCGCAGATAATCCACGAATCCCAACTTGCGAACCTCGGCGAGACGCTCGGCCATTCGGTGGGCGAGCCAGATCGGCACCGGCATGTACTCGGGGGTCTCGGTCGTCGCGTAGCCGAACATGATTCCCTGGTCGCCGGCGCCCTGCCGATCGAGCTCGTCGCTGCTCGCTTCTTCTCGGCTTTCGAATGCGTCATCGACACCCCGTGCGATGTCGGGAGATTGTGCTCCAATGGACACGGAAACTCCGCAGGATCGACCGTCAAACCAGACGTCTGACGAGTTGTACCCGATGTTCCAGATGCGATCGCGCACGATCGTCGGGATGTCAACGTAGCCGGAGGTGCTGACCTCGCCCGCTACATGCACGAGCCCGGTGGTGACGAGCGTCTCGACGGCGACACGACTGTACGGATCGACCGTGAGCAGGGCATCCAGGATGCTGTCGGAGATCTGGTCACAGATCTTGTCGGGATGACCCTCGGTCACCGACTCCGAGGTGAACAGGCGAAGGGGGGGCTGGGATGCTGCGCTCATGGTGTTCCCCAGTGTGAGAAGTGGCGGTCGTTCCGACCCTGACGGTTGCGGCGGTCAGGCCAGCACGTCGAGAATACGATCGGCCACCGACGACTTGCTGCCCGAAGCCTTCATCACTATATCTCCGCGCTGATCGAGCATGACGACGGTGTTGCTGTCGGTGGCAAACCCCGTGCTCCAGCCCACCCTGTTGATAACCAGGAAATCGCTGCCTTTGCGAGCGAGCTTCGCGCGCCCGAGCGCGAGAAGAGCCTCAGGTTCGGCCTCCGTCTCGGCGGCGAATCCGACAATAACCTGGCCGAGGCGACGCGTCTGAGCAAGCCCGGCGAGGATGTCCGGGTTTGCGACGAGCTTGAGCATGAGGTGGTCGCCCTGTGTTTCTTTTCTGATCTTGGATCCCGCGATCGACTCCGGACGGTAGTCCGCGACCGCCGCCGCCATGATGACGATGTCGGCGTTCTCGAAGGCCAGGCCGACGGCTTCCGCCAGCTCGAGGGTCGAACCGACGGGAATGAAAAGAATGGCTGCTGGTGCCGCAACCTCGAGATTGGCCCCGATGAGCGTGACCAGAGCGCCGCGCGCGGCCGCGGCCAGCGCGATCGCTACGCCCTGCTTTCCACTCGAGCGATTGCCGATGAACCGCACCGGATCGAGCGCCTCGCGCGTTCCGCCAGCGGTGACGACGACACGCTTTCCCCTCAGATCCTGTGGTTGCACGGCGGCGAGGGCGGCCGCGACGATCTCTTCAGGCTCGATCATGCGGCCGAGGCCGGAGTCGGGGCCGGTCAGCTGGCCAACGCCGGGCCCGATGACAGTGACACCGCGAGCGCAGAGGGTCGCGATGTTCGCAACGGTCGCCGGGTTCTGCCACATTTCGGTGTGCATGGCCGGCGCGATCACGAGAGGCGCTGTGCTCGCGAGAATTGTGTTGCCAAGAAGATCATCGGCCAGTCCCGCCGCGAGCCTGGCAATGGTATTGGCCGTCGCCGGAGCGACCACGATGAGGTCAGCGGCCTGACCGATCGCGACGTGTCGCACCTGAGCTACGCCCTCATAGAGATCCGTGTGTACCGGATTGCGGCTGATGGCCTCGAGGGTCGGCTTGCCGACAAAGCGCAGCGCGGCATCCGTCGCCACCACATGAACGTCATGCCCGGCAAGAACCAGCGCGCGGATGACGCCGACCGCCTTGTACGCGGCGATACCGCCGGTGACACCGACAACGACGTTCAGGCGGTCGCTCACTGATGCACTGACGGGCAGGAGGCTAGACGTGCAGAAGGCTAGACGACGGGTTCTGGCAGCGCCTTGACGACGAGCTTGTCTTCGTTGATCTCGTGCATCGCGACCGAGAGCGGCTTGTCATCTATGGTGGAATCCACGAGCGGTCCGACGTTGTCGAACAGGCTTCCTTCGTGAAGGTCGGCGTAGTAGTCATTGATTTGGCGGGCACGCTTCGAGGCGAAGATCACGAGAGCGTACTTCGAGTCGACCTTCGACAGCAGCTCGTCGATGGGTGGATCGATGATGCCTTTGGCGCGTTCAACCATGCGTGATACTCCTTGATGCACTATCAGTGCTCATGTTTTTGGGGATTAGCATCAAGTCTACGACGTCGCGAGCCGCCTGGCTCACTTCCGTGTTGACAACCCTGTAATCGAACTCGTCCTGCGCGGCCAGTTCGATTTTCGCTGTCTCGAGTCGGCGCTGCTGCTCGACGGTGTCCTCGGTGCCTCTCCCGATGAGTCTCCGCACAAGTTCGTCCCAGGTGGGCGGCAAGAGAAACACGAGAACGGCCTCCGGCATAACCAAACGCACCGATCGCGCGCCCTGGATGTCAATCTCGAGAAGCACGCTCTTGCCTTCGGCCAGCGCTGCATCGATCGGCTCCCGCGGAGTGCCATAGCGGTGCGCGTTGTGCACGGTGGCTGTCTCGAGCATTCGCCCGGACTCGATGAGCCGGTCGAACTCCGTATCGCTCACGAAGAAGTAGTTGACGCCGTTGACTTCCCCCGCTCGGGGCGCTCGCGTCGTTGCCGACACCGACAGGTGCACGCCCGGGAAGTTCTCGCGAATATAGGTCGAGACGGTTCCCTTTCCGACCGCGGTTGGACCGGCGAGAACGACGAGTCGGGAGCGCACGGGATCCTGGCCGTGATTTTCCCGTCGCGACAGCCAGTCGGTGAGTCTGCGCCGCTGCCGAATGCCAAGGCCACCGACGCGCTTCGATTCCGCGATCCGGAGCTCTGCCATTACCCGGGCGGCCCTCGTGGGGCCTATTGTCGGCACGCTGGTGAGAAGTTCACGCACCCGCAGGCTCGCCTCAGGAGCGGAAGGCGGGTCGGCCCAGGCGGCCTCGGCTACCTCGACGGCGCTGCGCACTCGATCGTGAACGGCCTGCTTGACCGTCGCACGCGCTCGACGGGCGGCAACCGCAGCCTGTGCGGCCGCGGCCCTGTCGACATCCGGTGGCGCTATGCGCGGCATTCGAAAACCTCCCCAGCCTGAGCGCGGATCGCCTCGGCAATACCATTTTGACCCGCCTGCAGGATACTGCGCGATGCGCTGACCACAGCGAAGGGCGCCGCCGGGCCGTAGAGCTTGTCGAGTTGGTCGTAGCGCGCTCCCTGATGTCCGAAACCCGGGGCGAGGACGGGCGTGGATGGCCGCGCCGCGATCGCCGCGAGGTCGATGCCGTAGGAACCGAAATCGACGGTGGCACCGAGCACGAGGCCGATGGATCCGGGCACGAGACCGATGGATCCGGGCTTGCCCGAATCGTGCCTAGCGTTGATCTCCACCACGTCGTCGACGATACTCGCTGCGACGCTGCGACCGGCCCTTGCGCCGGAAGAAAGTATGGCGGTCTGCAGGTCACGCGCCTCGGGGTTGGAGGTCGCGGCGAGCAGGAAGAGCCCCTTGCCACCAGCCAGCGCGAGGGCCAGCGGCGCTTCGAGAGAGCGGACCCCCTGGTAGGCGCTGATGGTCATCGCGTCCGCTTCGAGGGGGCTGCCCGGCGTGAGCCAGGCCTGACCATAGGCCTCGACGCTCGTTCCGAGGTCGCCGCGCTTGGCATCCGCGATCACGAGCAGGCTGGCCGCTCGAGCGGCTGCCAGCACGCTCTCGAGAGCGGCGAAACCGGCGGAGCCGAAGCGCTCGAAGAATGCAACCTGGGGCTTGACGATTCCCACTCGGCCGGCCGCGGCATCCACGACCCGCAGGCCGAATTCGCGTGCGCCGTGAGCCGTGTCGGGTAGCCCCCACTGCTCGAGCAGCCAGGCGTGCGGGTCGATTCCGACGGCGAGCTGGCCGAGGCTGTCGAACACCGCCGTGAGTCGTGCGCCGAAACCTGAAGCGCCTGAAGCGACCCCGGCGTCAGCCAACGCGCGCCAAACGCTCCGCACGTTCGATCGCGTAATCCTGCAGCGACTTCACGTCGAAACCGTCACGAATGGCCTCCACCGAGGCGACGGCCGCGCCGAGCTGGGCGATCGTCGTGAAGAGCGGGAGGTCGGCGGCGACCGCAGCAGCGCGGATCTCGTAGCCGTCGACTCGTGCACTGCGACCGCTCGGGGTGTTGATGACGACATCCACCTCTGCGCGGTTGATCAAATCCACGATCGATGGCTCGCCCTCGGCCGAGGCCCCGCCATGGTCGTACTTGCGTACGACCCGAGCCGTGATGCCGTTGCGACTGAGGATCTCTGCCGTGCCGATCGTGGCGAGAATCTCGAATCCCAGCTGCTGTAGGCGAAGGACGGGGAGGATGATCGCGCGCTTGTCACGGTCGGCGACTGAGACAAAGACGCTTCCGCTGGTGGGAAGCCCGCCGTAGGCGGCCTCCTGGCTCTTCGCGAAAGCCTTCGGGAAATTGGAGTCGATGCCCATGACTTCGCCGGTCGAACGCATCTCGGGCCCGAGCACCGAGTCGACGATCTGTCCGTCCTTCGTGCGGAACCGCTTGAATGGGAGCACCGCCTCCTTGACCGCGACCGGTGAGTCCATCGGAACAACCGAGCCATCGATGGCCGGAAGCATCCCGCTCTCCACGAGCGAACGGATGCTCCGGCCGACCATGATGAGAGAGGCGGCCTTTGCGATGGGCAGCCCGAGCGCCTTAGCGACGAACGGGACGGTGCGTGATGCTCGGGGATTCGCCTCAAGCACGTAGAGCACGCCGGCGCCAATCGCGAACTGCACGTTAATGAGCCCGCGCACGCCGATGCCTTTCGCAATCGCCAGCGTCGCGTCGACCACTCGCGCGATCTGGTCCCGCCCGAGCGTCACGGGGGGCAGCGTGCAGCTCGAGTCGCCGGAGTGGATGCCCGCCTCTTCGATGTGCTCCATCACGCCACCAACGTAGAGCTCGGTGCCGTCGTAGAGTGCGTCGATGTCGATCTCGATTGCGTCATCAAGGAAGCGGTCGACGAGCAGCGGATGATCCGGCCCAACAATCCCCTGGTTGGCGACTCTGCGGAAGTAGTCGGCGAGCGATGGGCTGTCGTAGACGATCTCCATGCCGCGTCCCCCGAGAACATAGGAGGGGCGCACCAGCACCGGATAGCCGATCTCTTCTGCGACGGCGACCGCGCTCTCGTAGTCGATTGCGGTGCCGTTTCGGGGAGCGAGAAGACCGGCGGCATCCAGAATGCCCTGGAACAGACCACGCTCCTCGGCGAGATCGATGGCCTCCGGCGTCGTACCGAGAATAGTGACTCCCGCGGCTTTCAGCCCCTTGGCGAGCCCGAGCGCCGTCTGTCCGCCGAGCTGCACGATCACGCCGACCAATTCACCGCTCTGGCTCTCCGCATGCACGACCTCGAGCACGTCCTCGAGGGTGAGCGGCTCGAAGTAGAGCCGGTCCGAGGTGTCGTAGTCGGTCGAGACGGTCTCGGGATTGCAGTTGATCATGATGGTCTCGTAGCCGGCCTCCGACAGCGCAAAGGATGCGTGCACGCAGCTGTAGTCGAACTCGACACCCTGGCCGATGCGGTTGGGGCCGGAACCCAGGATCACGACCTTCCGACGTTGGCTCGGCCGCACCTCGGTCTCCTGGTCATAGCTGGAGTAGTGGTACGGCGTGAGCGCCGGGAACTCGCCCGCACAGGTGTCCACCGTTTTATACACCGGACGCACCCCGAAGGCATGGCGGATCGATCGCACCTCGTCCTCGGTGAGACCGCGCAGCGCGGCAATCTGCGCGTCGCTGAAACCGTGATTCTTGGCGAGTCTAAGGAGCGAAGCATCCAGCGCACGGAAGGAGCCGATCTCATCCGCGACCTCGTTGATGAGCACGATTTGGTCGATGAACCACGGGTCGATCATCGTCGAGGCGAAGACCTCCTCGATGGTCGCCCCGGCCCGCAGCGCCTGCTGAACCGTGACGATGCGACCGTCGGTCGGCACCGCTGCGATGGCGAGCAACTCGGCCTTGTCACCGGGCGTGCCGTCCCAGTGGAAGCTCGACCCGCGCTTCTCGAGCGAGCGCAACGCCTTCTGCAGGGCGGTCGAATAGTTGCGGCCGATCGCCATCGCCTCGCCGACCGACTTCATCGTTGTGGTGAGTGTGGCGTCGGCGGCGGGAAACTTCTCGAAGGCAAACCTCGGCACCTTGACGACGACATAATCGAGGGTCGGCTCGAAACTCGCCGGGGTGACCTTCGTGATGTCATTCGGGATCTCGTCGAGCCGGTAACCGATCGCGAGCTTTGCCGCGATCTTGGCGATGGGAAATCCGGTGGCCTTGGATGCCAGAGCACTCGATCGGGAGACCCGCGGGTTCATCTCGATCACGATCACACGTCCGTCAGCGGGGTTGATCGCGAACTGGATATTGCAGCCACCCGTGTCGACGCCGACCGCGCGGATGATGTCGATCCCGATGTCGCGGAGGTTCTGGTACTCGCGGTCGGTGAGGGTGAGGGCGGGGGCGACGGTGATCGAGTCGCCGGTGTGAACGCCGACCGGGTCGACATTCTCGATCGAACAGACGACGACGGTGTTGTCCGC
>JAYTEZ010000309.1:0-1694 GCA_043734805.1 Microbacteriaceae bacterium | reverse complement strand
GGGCGAATTGTATAAATTTGCAGACAGTGCAAGAATGTCGCTATGACCATCGATGGCGGGCAGGCGGGGTTGCGCGAACGCAAGCGCCTCGCCACCAAGCGCGCGATTGAGGTTGCGGCGGTCAGGCTCGTGGCGGAAAACGGCCTTGACAGGGTGACGGTCGACGAGATCAGTCACGTCGCGGACGTCTCCCCCCGCACCTTCTTCAACTACTTCGCGTCGAAAGAAATCGCCATCATCGGTGACGCACCGGAGCTGCCGGACGATGACCAGCTGGAGATCTATATCCACGCGCGAGCGGGAACGAGCATCTTCGACGGGCTCGGGGCTCTGCTCGCGAACTCGACGGAAGGCGCGTCCGACGATGCGGAACTCCTTCACCTCCGACGCAACCTCCTCAAACAACACCCGGAGCTGTTCGCCATGCGGATGACGGCGATGCGGGCTTTCGAAGAACAGCTGCGTGAAGTTGTTGCTCGCCGACTTGCCATTGACGAGCCACTTCTTGCGAAGAATCCGGATGCCCTGCTCAGCAAATCCCGGCTCGTCACGATGGTCGCATTCGGCGCGATGCGGCACGCCTGGTCGTGCTGGGCCGACAACGACGCCAGCGGGGCACTCGCCGACCGGCTCCGGGATTCGTTCGACGAGCTCGGCCGAATCCTCACACCAGCGCACGACGCCTGATCAGCTAAGCTTTCTTGCTGTGCCACCCGGGCGAAAACCCGGGGCACGCCGCCTTAGCTCAGTCGGTAGAGCATCTCACTCGTAATGAGAAGGTCGTCAGTTCGATTCTGACAGGCGGCTCCGGCTTTTCTCCCGCGGCCGTTCGCCCCTCGTGCCGCCGGTATCGCCAATTCGAAGCGTCTCTCAGAAGGTCGCAATTCGCAGTAGTTCGAGCGCAGATTCTGGAAGCAGCACACTCGTGTTGAGCCACAGGGCGGTCAACGGTCGCACGATCCGCAAGTCCGAGACTCTGATTCGGATGAGGCGACCGGCCGAGTCGTCTCCAGCGGAGCCGGGAGTTCCAACAGGGCACGCTCCAGGGCGCGACTGGTTCCCGACCCCGACTCGCACAGCACCAGCGGAGTCGCGGCAAGCTCGGCCGCGGTGACGCCCTTGCGCCGACCGGCCAGGGGTGAGTCGTGCCGACGACAAGGACGAGTTCGTCTGAGGCGACCGTCTTCGAGGCAAGGTCGGGAGGGATGTCGGGGGTTTCGATGAGGCCGCGAGAATGTGTTCCCGCCCGCACCCGGTCGATCACGGTCTGGCTGTTCGTTGGCGTCAGTGAAATGGTGGTCGGTTGGGGCGCCTGTCGATGACTGTCTCGCACACCGCCGTGAATCTCCTCGGCGGAAACGCGAACCTCGCCGTCCCCGCTGGCTATGCGCATGCGCTGCAACTCTTCGGCATCATCTCCGGAGTTCCGGTGCTCGACTTTGCGATCCTGCGGGGCGCTCTCGCGATCACCATCACCGTGAAGACCGCGCGCGCCTCCCGTTCTCGCGCACCTGGTGGTCATTCACCTTCCCCGTCGGGACCTGCCTCACCGTGGTCACCGGACTTACCCTGCAGACCGGATCCGTCGCTCTGCGGGTACTCTCCGTGATCCTCTACGTGGGGCTGGTGACGGCGTGGATCATCGTCGCCGCGCGCACCTTCCACGGGAGCGTCATCCGCGGCACCCTGTTCGT
>JAYTEZ010000308.1:0-3026 GCA_043734805.1 Microbacteriaceae bacterium | reverse complement strand
GCATCTCAACACTCTGACGAGGACGCGGCTGCTCGATGATCTCGCCGTCGTCGAGCGCGCGGACTCAGCGCTCGGGATCACCGACGTTGCACGGGTCGCCGCGGACGACGTCACCGGGATCTCTGTTGCCTTCCTGGTCTGCGGATCGCTCGCGACCCCGACCGAGCTGCGCGCGGCATCCACGAAGTTTCCGGCGGGCGTTGAGGTCGTCGCCGTGGTCTGCGACCCTGACACAATCCCAGGGCTTCGCCGTGTCGCGGGGCTCAGCGTGCTCACGATCGGACAGCTCGAAGACCTGCAGAAATCTCTTGCGAGAGCCGCAGCGGCATGAGTGGGCATCGCCGGAAATCGCGAGTCACGCTTCCGTTCGGCTTTGTCGTGGCCAACACGGGGATGCTGTGGGTGGCGACGGGCATCGCTGCGGCCGCATTCTGGCCGATCTACCGGAGCGGAGAGCTCGTCCTGCTCGTCGGGATCACCACCCTTGTCGGCTCGGCGATCGCCATTGTCGGTGCACATTACCGCTGGTCCAGCCTGACCGTCTCGCTCGGGACGATCGCCGGGTACTTCGTTCTCGGTGTTCCGCTCGCTGTACCCGATCGGGCCGTCTTTGGCGTGCTGCCATCGCTCCAGGGGTTGCTCGACCTCCTGACGGCCACGGCCCTGAGCTGGAAACAGCTCCTGACGATCACTCTTCCGGTCGGCAGCTACCAGGCGCTGCTCGTGCCCGCCTTCATCCTGGTGTTGGTCACAACGGTCGTCGGACTCTCCGTTGCACTGCGCGCACGCTGGGGGGAACTCGGAGTGTTCGCTCCGATCGTGCTGCTTCTCGCCGCCATCCTCTTCGGGCCAACGGCCGCCACCTGGCCGCTCGAACTCTCCCTCGGACTTCTCGCTGCCACTCTGGCGTGGCTGGTCTGGCGACGCTGGTATCGCCGTCGTGAGTCAATCCGCCTCCTGGCCGCCCGGGCAACGGATGCCGGTGGGCGACCGCTCGAAACCGCGGCAGATCACGGTTTTGCAGGCATTCGGACGTTCCTCAGCGCGGGTCTTATTGTGCTGATCGCCGCTGGTTCGGCGGTCGCCGCCACCGTGGCCCTTCCCCCGACCGCGCAGCGTGAGGTGCTTCGGTCCGCGATCGAACAGCCTTTCGATCCCCGGGAATACGCGAGCCCGCTGAGCGGATTCCGCCGCTACGAGGAACAGAAGGTATCGGCAAGCACCATGCTCTCCGTGCGGGGACTGCCAGCGGGCGGCCGCATCCGAATCGCGACGCTCGATACATACGATGGCATCGTGTACTCGGTCGGGAGCGAACAGATCACGAGCGCGTCCGGCGCGTTTACGAGGGTGCCGTATACCTTCGACCAGTCGGCCGTGAACGGCACACCGGTCACCATGACGGTCACGGTGGTCAACTATGCGGGGGTGTGGCTGCCGACGATCGGCAGCTTCGAAAGCATCAGATTTTCAGGCGGCCACGGCGCAGAGCTTCGTGACTCGTTCTACTTCAACAACACGAGTGGCACCGCTGCCGTCGTTCGGCAACTGGCCCGTGGTGACAGCTACACGCTGACCGCGGTGCTACCCCGCCAGCCGAAAACCTCGCAACTGGCCTCTCTCAAGCCGGGAATCGCGGAGGTGCCACGACTCGGGGTGCTGCCCGACCAGCTGTTGTCGACTCTCGACAACTGGGTACGGGGAGTCGACACCCCTGGCGCCAGGCTCGAGGCGATGATCGCGGCGCTCAAGAAGTCCGGCTATGTGAGCCACGGCGTTTCGGCAGACGAACCGCCGAGTCGCTCCGGTCACGCTGCGGACCGAATCACGCAGTTGCTGACCGATCAGCGCATGATCGGCGACCAGGAGCAGTACGCGGTCACTGCGGCGATCATGGCCCGTCAACTCGGATTCCCCGCGCGGGTCGTTTTCGGGTTTGCGCCGTCCGAGGTGAGCGCGCAGGCAGAGACCGACGTGCGTGGCAACGATGTCTCGGCCTGGATCGAGGTTGACACCGTCCAGTACGGCTGGGTCACCATCGATCCGACTCCGCCGGTGCGCGACATTCCCAAGGACCAGCCGCAGGTACCGACCACGATTGCGCAGCCGCAGTCGCCGGTGCAGCCATCGATCCAGGTTCCGGAGACACGCAAATCGCAACGGCCTCCCGAAAGCACACAGGACCAGCCTGCAACTCCGAATCCCCTCCTTCAGGTGCTGCTCGTCGTCGCGCGCATCCTCGGCTGGGTGCTGCTCGGAGTCGCGATCCTGCTATCCCCGTTCATCGCGATCGTGGCGGCCAAGCTACGGAGACGAATACTTCGCAAGCGCGCCCCGACTCCCCTCCAGCAGATCAGCGGTGGTTGGCAGGAATTCGAGGACGCGGTGCTCGACCACGGTTTCGAGCCGCCGGTTTTACCGACCAGGACGGAGGTCGCTGCCACGGTCGGCGGCATCCCGTCGCTGCTTCTCGCGACCGTTGCCGACCGCGCGGTGTTCTCACCGAGCGAGCCGGATCAGGATGAGGCCGACCGACTCTGGAGGGTTGTCAACGATCTGCGAGCGTCGCTCGATGAGGGAAGGACCCGACGGGAGCGGATCAGGGCCGCGATCTCCCTGCGCTCACTCGGTGGATATAGTGTCAAGAAACTGTTCAAGCGATAGACCTGTTTGCGTCAGGGAGGGAATCGCCCAGTGACATGCACCTACTGTGGCACTGTGCTGCCGGCCGGCGCCCTGTTCTGTGGCGAATGCGGTCGCGCGCTCGCGCCAGCAAAAGCAATGACCGGGCGCGTATCGAAGGCGCCGGTGCCCGTGGAGCGGCCGCTCCCGGTCGCGAACTCCGAAGCGGATCGCCCGAAGACCGCCGGGCATCCGGCTAGCCGACCGGATGGCTTGCACTGTGCGCACTGTGCTGCCGCGATGTCTGCCGACGACATCTTCTGCGGTGAGTGCGGGTTTGTCTCGCTCTCGGCGAGCGAAGATTTTGGTCGCTCACGGGACACGACGATCATCGAGCCGCTGGT
>JAYTEZ010000307.1:0-3653 GCA_043734805.1 Microbacteriaceae bacterium | reverse complement strand
CCCCAGACTCTCAGGGAGCTGCGCTCCAAGTTCCAGCACGCCACCAAGTTGAAGATGCCGTTCCTGGTCGCCGAAACACCGAGTCAGCAAATTCTCGGCTACGCCTATGTGTATCCGTGGAAGGAAAAGGCCGCATTCCGCTACACGGTCGAAAACTCGATCTATCTGCGGGCCGCCTCCACCGGTAAGGGGCTGGGCAAGGCGCTCATGACCGAGCTCATCGAGCGGTCGAAGGCAGCCGGAATCAAGGAGATCATCGCCGTGATCGCCGACCGGGGCGCCGAGGCGTCGATCAAGATGCACAAGGATTTCGGCTTCAAGGAGATCGGTCGGATGGGCAAGGTCGGCTTCAAATTCGAGCGCTGGCTCGGCACCGTGCTCTTGCAGAAGTCCCTCAAGTAGCCGTCTGCCGCCGTCGCCGGGTCGCCGCGCCACAGCATCCGCATCAGGAGTCCGTCGATGGCGAGGGCGATCACGCGCGAACGTCGGGGATCGAGGTTCATCGGATCACGGCCAGGCGGGAACTCGGCGGCGCATGAACCCGTTCAGCGTTTCTCCGGCGCTACAGTCGTTGGATGACTGAAGCACCGCGCGAGCGACCTGCAACGTACGTTGTCCTTCACTCCTTCAGCGGTCACGTTAAGGCGCGTCCGCAGGCCGTGTTCGACACGCTCGACAAGCGCTTGCGCCCCTCCAGTGAGTCCGAGAGCCGCTACCTCGCGGACTCGGCCGCCTTCCTCATCATCGCCCAGGGCGGCTGGTGGTATCGCGGCGAGTACCGCGTTGTGCCAGATGAATACGGCTCCAACATCGAGCACGTCATGCTCAACATCGCGCAAAACGCACCCCGACTTGGTCGGCTGTCGGGGCGTCGGGTGATCGCGGAAGCCCCCTCCGAATTCAAGAAGCTCGTGAGGGAACTGCGGCTCGAACTCGAATAGAACCGCCGCATCCGCAGCGCCCCTGATGGGCAGCACGCCGTTCTGCCCGGCGGCCTGTTCGGTTGCGCTGCCACGTCCTAGGCTCGATACGTGTTCGAACTTCATCACCTGACCGCCCAGGAACAGTGGGATTGGCTGCAGCGCGGCGAGATTACCCCGGTCGAACTCACGACCCACTACCTGTCGCGCATCGAGCGACTCGACGCTCAGCTGGGCGCTTTCGTCACCGTGACCGCGGATGCCGCGATCGATCGGGCGAGCCGGCTCAGCGCGGAGATTCCGAAGACTGCGGCACTGTGGGGGCTGCCTTTCGCCGACAAGGATCTCGTTGACCGCGCCGGAGTCCCGACCGGCTACGGCTCGCGGCTCATGCACGGCTTCGTGCCGGAATCATCCGATGAGCTCGTCGAGGTGCTCGATGCCGCGGGAGGGGTGAGCCTCGGCAAAACCAACGCCCCGGAGTTCGGACTGCCCTCCTACACCGAGAGCCTCGTCGCACCACCGGCGCGAAATCCCTGGGATGTCTCGCTCGGAGCCGGCGGATCAAGCGGGGGAGCGGCGGTGGCCGTGGCGGCGGGGTTGCTGCCCTTCGCGCCCGGCTCGGATGGCGGCGGCTCGGTGCGCATTCCCGCCGCGGCCTGCGGACTCGTGGGTCTCAAGCCGTCACGCGGACTCGTGCCAAGCGGGTCGGGCCTCGACGGGCTCGCCGGCCTGGTCGTGCCGGGTCCGATCGCGAGAACGGTGGCGGATGCTGCGATGCTGCTCGACGCGATGGTCGCCGGCGGCGATTATCCGTACACCCTGCGGGCGCCGCGCTGGGACGGCGGAGCACTCCTCAACGCCGCGGTGCGCGGGGAGGGGCGATTCCAGCTCGGGGTGATGACGACCTCGCCCTGGGATGACGCCTTGGAGATCGAACTCTCGGTCGAGGCATCCGCCGCCCTCGCATTCGCACTGCGGGAGCTCGAAGCGATTGGTCACGGCATCGAGGAGACCGCGCTCGAGAGCGACTCGAGCTACGCGCCGAACTTTCGCACTATCTGGCAGGCGGGCGCCGCGGCAATTCCCGCCGAAGGTGACGACCTGTTGAAGCTCGAACCGCTCACCCGGTGGCTCGTCGAGCAGGGTCGGGCGATCTCGGCGCGTGAACTCATGGTTTCACTCGGCGCGCTGACCGCGTTCGAGCGTTCGATCATCCGTCAGTTCTCGCGGTTCGACGCCGTTCTGACCCCGGCGCTCGCGCTCACGCCACGGCCGATCGGCTGGTACGACAGCGAGGATGCCGAACGCAACTTCGCCGAGCAGGTGCAGTACACGCCGTTCACCTCTATCGCCAACGTGACCGGGTTGCCGGCGATCACGCTTCCCGTCTACCAGACGCCGGACGGTATCCCGATGGGGGTGCAGCTCATCGGCCGCCCGGGTGGCGAGGCGGCGTTGTTGTCCATCGGAGCGCAGCTCGAGCGCCGGATCCAGTGGCAGCGTCGTCACCCGGCTCAGTGGTAGCGGAGCGCTGCGAGTGGGTGAAACGGCGGATCGCCCTAGGCTCCGAGCTCCTTGTTCACCTGCGGGATGACCTCGGTTGCGAAGAGTTCGATCGACTCGAGCATGAGTTTTTGGGGCACTCCCGACCAGTCCATCTGCAGGCCGTGGCGGTCCATGCCGAGGTGCTTGTGGAGCTCGATCATGCGGTCGGCGACTTCGTTCGGGCTGCCGGCGAAGATGGCGCCGCGAGCGCTCACCTGGTCGTCGTAACTCGCGCGATCCGGAGTGGGAAAGCCGCGCTCGGCGGAAATCCGGCTCATCGACTCGAGCCAGTAGGGATAGAACGTTTCCTTCGCCGTCCGGCTGTTTGCGGCGAGGAAACCGGGACCGGCAATCGCCACCCTCAGCGTGGAGATATCGTGCCCGGCCTGTTCCCCGGCGCGACGGTAGAGGTCGACGAGCGGCGCGAACCGCTCAGGATGGCCGCCGATGATCCCATAGCTGATGGGCAGACCGAGCGCGCCGGCTCGCGCAGAAGACTCCGGGTTGCCACCCGTCGCAATCCAGATGTCAAGTTTGCCGGGGTGTTCGGAGTGGGCGGACGGCCTCGGCAGGATATGGGCGTTATCCAGCGGCGCGCGGAACTTGCCGCTCCAGGTGACGAACTCCTGCTCATTGAGCTGCAGGAGGAGTGCCAGCTTTTCGATGTAGAGAGCGTCGTAGTCGCGGAGATTCGCGCCGAACAGTGGGAAGGATTCGGTGAACGAGCCGCGACCGGCAACGAGCTCTGCGCGACCGTGACTCAGGAGGTCGATCGTTGCGAACTGCTGGAAAACACGAACCGGGTCCTCGGTGCTGAGAACTGTCACGGCACTTCCGAGCTTGATGTGCTCGGTGACGGTTGCGGCGGCAGCAAGCACGATAGCGGGGGCCGAGATCGAGTAGTCGGGGCGGTGGTGTTCCCCGAGTCCGAAGTAATGCACTCCCGACTGGTCGGCGAGTCTGATCCGCTCGATCGTGTTGGCCAGCGCTTGCTCGGGTGAAGTGGTCGTGCCCGATACCGGGTCCGGGTGGATGTCGCCGAAGCTGTAGATTCCGAATTCCATACCTACACATACACCCTCGCCAGTGCGACTATTCCCCAGCATCATCGGACTCCGACTCAGTTTCACCCGCGCGCCAGGGCAACGCCGGGCGGGTGACACACAGTCGGGATGGAGTCACAGT
>JAYTEZ010000306.1:0-2706 GCA_043734805.1 Microbacteriaceae bacterium | reverse complement strand
AGAAACCACCGATCGTGGGTCACGACGACGAGGCCGCCCTGGTTCGGCGACCAGCGCTTGCGCAGGTGACCGGCGAGCCAGGCGATGCCCTCGATGTCGAGGTGGTTGGTCGGCTCATCGAGAAACACGACGTCCCAGTCCCCGACCAGCAGCTTGGCGAGACCGACGCGCCTGCGCTGTCCCCCGGACAGTTCGCCGAGGCTCGCCTCCCACGGAACGTCGAGCAGCAGTCCGTCGATGACGTCGCGGATGCGCGCGTCGCCGGCCCACTCGTGCTCGTCGCGATCGCCGACGATCGCGTCACGAACGACGATCGTCTCGTCGAGTTCATCCGCCTGATCGAGCATGCCGAGGGTGACGCCATTGCGCCTCGTCACCCGCCCGGAGTCGGGCTGGATGCGGCCGGCGAGCAGGCTCAGCAGCGTCGACTTGCCGTCGCCGTTGCGACCGACGACGCCGATGCGGTCGCCCTCGTTGAGCCCGATCGTGAGCTTGTCGAAGATGACGCGGGTCGGGTATTCGAGGTGAAGGGATTCGGCGCCCAGGAGATGTGCCACCCGGACAACTTTAGCGGCTGGCCACTCGCGTCTCGTCCGCCCGCGCACCTCCGGTTCCCCCGCCGGTTCCCCCGGGGCGCTCGACCGGTGCCGAGTCGGATGTTGTGGTGGGTGCCGCGCGCCACAAGTCGCCACGAGTCCCGACTCGACGAGGATGATCCGGCAGCCGGATGGCCCGGCAGCCGGTCAGATTGCTGCGCGCTCGATCAGCGCGCGGGAGATCCGCTGCACCAGCCAGCCGGGGCGTAGTCGGATGTGGTCGCTGACGACGCGGATCACGAGCCACCCGGCATCCTCAAGCAACTCTCGGCGCTCGATGTCCTCCGCGTACACTCGCGGATCCGTGCGATGGTGGTCGCCCTCGTACTCGATCGCGATGCGCTCGCGGACATAGGCGAGATCCGGGGTCGCAACGAAGAAGCCGTCGGCATCTTTCACGACGTATCCGATCAGCGGCTCGGGGAGTCCGCCGGCCACGATCAGTAGTCGGAGCCGCGTCTCCCTGGGCGAATCGGTACCCGCGCGAACTCGGGCAAGCGCGCACCGGGCCGCTTTCGCGCCGCGCCCGTCGCCCAGAGTGGCGATTGCCGCGGTCAGTTTCGCCAGGGTCGAGAGCGGACGCTTGCGTCGCACGAGAAAGTCTCCGGCGACCACCAGGTCGTCGACGCCGAGAACAAGGGCGAGCTGGCACCAGGTCAGTTCGGGCGATGTCACCCGGTGTCCCCGATAAGTTCGGACCTCGGATGACACTGCCACTCGGTGCCCGATGACACCGAGGGAGCGCGGCGGATGCTGCGGTGGCGCGACCGAGACGTGCAGCCGACCCGAGGACTCGAGCGTTCGAGGGAGCGGGATGCCATAGAGCTCGGCGGCCGTCACGTGGCTGAAGAACTGGCTCGCGGTCATCCGTGACTCGAATGCCGAGCAGAGGTTTACCATGGTGACCGGCGCTGGCCCGCGCACTCGAACTCCGCGAAACGGGGCCGTGAGATCGGACGCGCGCAGGCGGGAGCGCTCGACTCCGGCAGCGCGGGCACGATCAACAGTGAACGGCTCGCGATCAAACGGCACGGGCAGCGGCGCGCGTCTCGACATTCCTGAATCCTGTCAATTCGTGCGGCGAAGCATCCGGATCCCTCCACACCCGGGGCGCTCCACCGGTGCCGAGTCGGAAGTTGTGGTGGGTGCCGCGCGCCACAAGTCGCCACAAGTCCCGACTCGGCGAGGATGCGGAGCCGCCGGATTCGAGGCGGGCGGCGAGGAGGCAGGGCGGGGGCTCAGACCGCGATGTACTCCTTGACCGCGGCGATGACATCGTCGAGACCCTTTTTCGCGTCGGCGAACAGCATGCCCGTTTTGGGATCGGAGAACAGGTCGTTCGGGATGCCCGCGTAGCCCGGACTCATCGAACGCTTGATCACCACGACCGATTTGGCATGGTCGACATCGAGAATCGGCATCCCGGAGACCGCGTTGCCCGACCGACGCGCTGCCGGGTTCGTCACATCGTTGGCTCCGATGACGAGCGCAACATCACAGGTGTCGAACGCGGCGTTTGCGTCCTCCAGCTGCAGCATCTGCGGGTAGGGGACGTTCGCTTCGGCGAGCAGCACGTTCATGTGGCCGGGCATCCGTCCCGCAACCGGATGGATGGCGTACTTCACATCGACGCCATGAGCGGTCAGCAGCGCGGCGAGATTCGCGACCTCGTGTTGCGCCTGTCCGGCGGCGAGACCGTAACCCGGGACGATGATGACGCGCCGGGCGTAGGCCAGCTGGATGCCGACGTCATCCGCATTGACCTGGCGCACGTTCGCGGCTTCCGCCCCTGGCCCGCTCGAATCTGACGCGGAGTCCCCCGTTCCGAAACCGCCCATGATGATGCTGACGACCGAACGATTCATGGCCGCGGCCATCTGCAGGGTCAGGATGGTGCCGGCCGACCCGACCAGTGCACCGCCGATGATCATCGCCTGATTGTTGGTCACGAAACCGGCCATTGCGACAGCCAGGCCGGTCAGCGCGTTGAGCAGCGAAACGACAACGGGTGCGTCTGCGCCGCCGATGGGGAGCACCATGAGCACTCCGAAGAGGAGGGACGCGACCAGCGCCACCACCAGCAGCACCGTGTTGTGCGGAAGAACAATCG
>JAYTEZ010000305.1:0-6559 GCA_043734805.1 Microbacteriaceae bacterium | reverse complement strand
TTCTTGCCCTTCGAGTGCTGCTTCTCGATGGCGGCCTCACCGCTCGCGGTCACGGCCTCGTGGTAGCGCACCTTGAGGTCGGCCAGCTTGCCGGCGGTGGTGTACATGTCGTTGTCTGCGGTCACGCGTTCACTTTACCGAACGTCTTCCGCCCGACCGGGTGTCGAATCCCTACAAACCTCGCCCCATACTTTCGAGCCATCCGGTGCGCGTCCCGATCCCCGACCTCCCTCGCCCCTCCCCTCGCCCCTACTCAAAACGCAGGAGATTCACCACGAAAGTGGTCATCACAGCGAAATACCCTCCATTAGTGGTGAATCTCCTGCGTTTTGAGAAAGGAGCGCGCGCCGTACTCTTGGGGGATGGAGCTTCCCCTCAGCGCAGCGGTGGCCAGCCGGCTCGAGATCCTGGCCGAGTGCGGATCGACCAACACCGAACTGGTGAGCCGAGCATCCGGCCTCGAAGCGGCTGACTGGCCGGACTTCTCGGTGCTTGTGACGACGAATCAGACGGATGGCCGAGGCCGGCTTGGGCGAGTCTGGGTCGCGCCCCCCGGCCAGGCCGTTGCGATTTCGGTGCTGCTGCGGCCGACCCTTCCGGCGGGAGAGCCCCTGGGGCTCGAGCACTACGGCTGGCTGCCGCTCATCGCCGGGCTCGCCATGACGAACGCCGTAGCGCCGCTCGTGCCCGCCCACTCGGTCACGCTCAAGTGGCCGAACGACGTGCAGATTGACGGGCGCAAGGTGTCCGGCTTGCTCGGGGAAATGCTGCCGAGCGGGGGTGTCGTCGTCATGGGGGCCGGGCTCAATCTCAGCATCGGCCAGGCCGACCTGCCGACCGCGACATCCACCTCCCTTGGCCTCAACGATGCCGCCTATGAGGGCGATGAGCTGGTCGATCGGGCGCTCGCCGGCTATCTCACGGAGCTCAGCTCGATCTACACGACATTTCTGAAACTCCGCGCCGACCCGGATGCGAGCGGGGTGAGCGAGCAGCTTGCCACGCTCTGCAGCACGCTCGGCCAGCAGGTGAAGGTGCAGTTACCGGGGGGCGACGATCTGGTCGGCACCGCCATCGGCATCGACGGCACGGGGCGCCTCACGATCAGGAAATCTGCGGATGGTGCGGTTGTGGCTGTCGCCGCGGGCGACGTCACGCATCTGCGGTATGAATAGCTCATGACAAGCGAAGTGCAGGACAGCGAGAGGGTAGTGGCTCGCCTGAGGCCGCACGGGCGCGTCCTGTTCTGGCCGTCGATCGTCCTGATCGCTGTTGCCGGTGGCATCGGGTTTTTTCAGGGCAGCTTTGCTGAGCACTGGCAGAATATTGCACTGCTCGCCGGTGGCGCCCTGGTTATCGTGTTGCTCTGGCTGCTGCCGCTGCTGGCCTGGCTGGGCAAGCGCTACGTCATCACGACCCGCCGCATCATCCTGCGCACGGGCTTTTTCGTTCGTTTTAGGCAGGAAATGCTGCACAGTCGCGGCTACGACGTCACGGTGCGACAAAACAGCCTGCAGAGCATGTTCCGCAGCGGGGACGTGCTCATCAATACCGGGCTGGACCGGCCGGTGCTGCTCAAAGACGTACCGAGCGTCGATCTCGTGCAGGCCGCGCTCCACGACCTCATGGAGAAGAGCCTCAATCCGATCGCCGCGCGCCGCCAGGCCGAGGCATCGAGGCAGTCGGACGAGACGAGTGCCTGGGGCACGCGCTAGCAGCCAATCGTGCTCAGTTGGCCGCGGCCTCGTTCGCCGATGCCTCATCTTCGAAGATTGCGAGCGCCGCGGCCTGCGCCTTGTGGTCACGCGACTCAAGGCCGCTGGCGCGGTGATGCCCGTAAACCCAGAAACGGTAGAGCAGAAATCGGAACGTCGTACCGAGCAAGAGCCCGACGATGTTCGACGAAATGTTGTCGGCGAGCAGCGAGGTCAGCCCGAGCAGGTAGTGAGAGACCCAGAGGCAGGCCAGGCCGATGAGGATGCCGCCGGCGGAAACCACCGAGAATTCGCCCAGCTCGAGCAGGAAGTTCTTGCGGCGGTGCTCACGGAAGGTCCAATAGCGGTTGCCGAACCAGGTGGCTATGGTGGCAATGGCGGCCGAGGCGATCTTGGCGCCGAGCGGACCCTGGAAGAAGTGCCCGTCCCCCGCTGCGCCGAGCCGCAACAGGTTGAAGATACCGACGTCGATGACGTAGCCGAGAAGGCCGATCACGCCGAATTTGAGGGCATAGCGCAGCAGCTTCGCGTGGAAGGTTGTGATCAGGGCGACGAACTGGGCGAGCACAGGATTCCCCCACGAAACGGTCGGCAGAAGGGTGGCGCACCGAATGATATCCGTTCGCTCGCGGGGTTTTCCTAAAGTCGGCTCTGGGTAGGCTGGGAGGGTGACTCTTCGGGTAGGTGTAATCGGTGGCGGGCAACTGGCTCGGATGATGATTCCGGCGGCGGTGAACCTCGGCATCGAGCTGCGCGTGCTCGCCGAAAACGCAGGAGATTCGGCGACTTTGGCGGTGACAACCGTCGGAAACTACCGAAACGTGGAGGATGTCCTGCGTTTTGGGAAGACGGTGGATGTCGTGACCTTCGACCACGAGCACGTTCCGCAGCCGATTCTGCGAGCGCTTGTCGAACACGGCGTGCAGGTGCGCCCCGGACCGGATGCCCTGCTCTTCGCACAGGACAAGCTCCTGATGCGCGAGCGCCTGTCCGAGCTCGGGCTCCCGGTCCCCGCATGGGCACGCATCGAAACGGCGGAGCAGCTCGAGGCGTTCCTTGAGGCCCACGGCCGCCGCGCGGTCATTAAAACGGCCACCGGTGGGTACGACGGCAAAGGCGTTCGGGTGGTGACCGCAGCAAGCGACGTCGCCGACTGGCTGGACCTCGGCCACCCGCTGCTGGCCGAGGAACTCGTCGATTTCCGCCGCGAGCTCGCCCAGGTGGTCGCGCGTCGCCCATCCGGCGACATCGTCGCCTGGCCGGTGGTGGAGAGCATCCAGCGAGACGGGGTCTGCGCGGAGGTCATCGCCCCGGCGCCGTCGTCCGCCGGCAAACTCGCCGACGTGGCAGAGGGAATTGCCACCACGATTGCCGAAGAACTCGGTGTTGCCGGGGTGCTCGCGGTCGAACTCTTCGAAACGACCGACGAACGCCTGCTCATCAACGAACTCGCGATGCGGCCGCACAACTCCGGACACTGGACGATCGACGGGTCGACGACCAGCCAGTTCGAGCAGCACCTTCGCGCCGTGCTGGATCTTCCGCTCGGCGCGACCGGATGCCGCGACACGTGGTCGGTCATGGTCAATATTCTCGGTGGGCCATCATCCGGTTCCTTCGCCGACCGCTACCCGGTGGCCTTCGCGGACCAGCCGTCGGTCAAGGTGCACAACTATGGCAAGGACCCGCGTCCGGGACGCAAGGTCGGACACGTCACGGCTGGCGGCGACGATCTCGACGAGGTGGTGTTCCAGGCGCGTGCCGCTGCGGAGCATTTTCAGCACTGACGTTTAGGCTGATAGCTATGTCCGAAACCCCCGTCGTCGAGGCCGTCGTCGCCGTCGTCATGGGGTCAGATTCCGACTGGGCCGTGATGAAGGATGCCGCGGCGGTTCTCACCGAGTTTGGTGTCGGTCATGAGGTCGAAATCGTTTCGGCACACCGCACGCCCGAGAAGATGATCGCCTTCGGCAAGGCGGCCGCCGGTCGTGGGATCAGGGCCATCATCGCCGGGGCCGGGGGAGCCGCTCACCTGCCGGGGATGCTCGCATCCGTGACCACCCTTCCCGTCATCGGAGTGCCGGTCGCCCTCTCAACGCTCGACGGGCTGGATTCCCTGCTTTCGATCGTGCAGATGCCGGCCGGCGTTCCGGTCGCGACGGTGTCGATCGGCGGGGCTCGTAACGCCGGGCTGCTCGCGATTCGCATTCTCGCAACATCCGACCCCGACCTTTCGGTGAAGCTGACCGAATACGCCTCGGGTCTCGAGAGATTGGTCGCAGACAAGAACGCGGCGCTGAAGTCGACACTGAAGTCGACGCTGAAATCGACGCTGTGAGGTCGACGCTGTGACCGCAACCAGCCCCATCCGGTTTCCGGATCTCCGCTCACCACAGACCATGACCAGGCGCGCCTGGTGGCTCGTCGGGCTCAATCTGCTCATCCCCGGTTCCGTGCAAATGCTCGCGGGCAACCGACGGTTCGGCCGGTTCGCGGTGGGCACGACCTTCCTGCTCTGGGCGCTCGCCGTTATCGGCCTGGTCGTCTACCTGGCCGCCCGCACCGTGATCTACACCGTCGTGACCAACCCGGTCGCGCTCACGGTCGTGCAGGTGGCGCTCGCCGCCTACGCGATCCTCTGGATCGTACTCACTCTTGACACGCTTCGGCTCACGCGACTGATCGGCGCGCTCCCCGTCGCCCGCCCCTTCATCGCGGGGCTCGCCGTTCTGGCTCTTCTTGGCACCGCGGGAGCCGCCAGCTACGGGGCGGTCACCGCGGGGAGCGCCCGCTCGGCCGTGACCCAGATTTTTGCCGGAACCAACATGGCACCGCCCGAGAACGGCCGCTACAACATCCTGTTGTTGGGCGGCGACGCCGGGCCGGATCGAACCGGCCTTCGCCCGGACAGTACCTCCCTCGCGAGCATCGACGCCGCGACCGGTAAGACCACCATCATCGGCATCCCGCGAAACATGGAGAAGATCCAGTTCGCGGCGGGGTCCCCGCTCTACGGGCCGTTCCCCAAGGGTTACAACTGTGGCGACCTGTGCCTGATCGACTACCTGTATACCTACGGCGAGGAGCATCCGAAGCTCTTTCCGAACGCCACCGCGAACGGAAGTTCATCCGGGATCGAGGCGATGAAGGATGCCGCGGAGGGTGTCACCGGTCTGAAAGTGCAGTATTTCGCGCTCATCGACATGCAGGGCTTTGCCGACCTCATCGACGCGCTGGGGGGAGTCACGATCGACGTGCCCGCGCGCACACCATACGGCGGGGTGACCGGTAAGACACCCGAGGGCTTTTTCGAAGTCGGAACCCAGAAGATGGATGGCGCGGCAGCCCTGTGGTATGCCCGCTCGCGCTACGACGGCAACGACTTTCAGCGGATGGCACGCCAGCGCCAGGTGCAGGAAGCGATGCTCAAACAGTTCCAGCCATCCATCGTGCTGACGAAGTTTCAGGACATCGCGAAGGCCGGAGCGCAGGTCGTGAAGACGGACATTCCGTCGGCAGCGCTCGCCGGTTTTGTGGACCTCGCGGACAGGTCAAGAAAGCTGCCCGTTACGCGGCTCGAACTCGTGCCACCGACCTTCAATCCCGCGAGTCCGGACTACGCCAAGCTTCACGCGGCGGTCGCGGCGGCGAACTCCCCGGCGACCGCCAGCCCGACGCCCGCGCCGTAAGCGGCACACCGACGCCCGCGCCGTAAGTGGCACGCCTCGTCCGGGCATCGCGACGAGTTACCTACCGGTCGGCGTGCAGCTGCCAGACCCGCTCGACAGACCGGTAACTGGCGCACTACAAGGCAGTTCAACGAACTTCAAGCCGAGGCTCATTGGGGTCTTAAGTCCCTTGATGGTGCCGTGGCTGCGGCATTAGAGTCAGCTCACTTGGTTTAGTCAGCTCATTCACAGGCGGGACACGGATGGGCCATGAACGTCTGCTATTGGAAAGGCGGCTCCAATATGGTCACAAAGTCGGCGGTGGTGAGGAAGCTCCGTTTGGCGGCGACCGTCATTCTCCTGGCGTTGCTGGGTGGCGCAGTAGTCGCCCAGCCCGCATCGGCGCATGGTGGGGACGCTGGCACGGAGGGTTATGTCATGGTGCAGCAGGCGTTGGGCCACCTGTTCCACGACTCCGGCCCGGTTGGCACAGCCGATTCGTTGATGAAGATCGATGAGGCGCTTGCTGCTGCGGATCAGGATGGGGTCGCGGTCGCAGAGGTCAGGCAGGCGAAGACCGCACTGGAAGCCGGCAAAACCGCCGAGGCCCGGGCCCTGCTGCAGGGCTCTATTACTGAGGCGGTGGCCGCGCTCAAGCCCGCGATAGGCGAGGAGACCGGGACCAGGGTCGTGCTGGGCCCGTTGCCACCGCGGGGAACACTGTCGGGGACGGACTGGGCTTTTCTTGTTCTCTCGCTGCTCGTGGCACTGGTCGGCGCGGTTCTGGCCATTTTATTCCGTCCGCGCGAAAGCCTGCGCGACCTGCGTCACACGTTGAGCCCGCACAGGGCCAGCACTCAAACCTCACCGGAACAGCACCTACCAGGAAAGAACCATGATGGAAAGTGACATTGCCGACACTGTTCCCACCGCGGAATCTCGGACCTGGGTCCGTAAAGCTCTGGACGCGATTGATGAGCGTCTGGGTATTTCGGCGTTGGCCTACCCGGTGCCGGAGCACGCCAACCGGCTGGCGTGGACCCTGGGCGGGATCACCGCCGTGAGCTTTGTGGTGTTGGTGGTGACCGGAATTGTGTTGGTTCAGTTTTATGCGCCAGTGCCGGAAGTCGCGAACCAGTCGATTCGCGATATTGAGAGCAAGGTCTGGGGCGGCAG
>JAYTEZ010000304.1:0-3275 GCA_043734805.1 Microbacteriaceae bacterium | reverse complement strand
CTGGCACCGAGAAGGCGGTGCGGAAGAGACCCGGCTGCTCTCGAGCAAAGGCAAGATACCCGAGACCTGCACCCCGAAGCCCGTTGCGTGCGTCGGTGATCGCATTACCAGTTGGCGCGAATGCGGCGATTGCGCTCTTCATATGATCTGCGGCCATTGCCCGGGCCGCAGCCGAGACGGCGAGGAGCAGCGTCCGCCGGTCAGCGAAGTGGCGGTAAGCGGCGTTGGGGGACACCCCGGCGCGCCGGGTCGCCTCCCGCAGCACCACGGCATCCGGTCCGCCATCGCGCGCCATTTCGAGACCAGCGGCGAGGAGCGCCTCGCGCAGGTCACCGTGGCGATAGGTGCTGCGAACGGTCGAGTTCATCGCGATCCGATCACTGGACGATGGGGACAAATTGTGCCATTGTAGACAGTGTACACATGCTCGATGCGACGTCCGAGGAGGGCAATAATGTTCACGACCAACAAAGCGTTCAGCGGATTCTCGATCGACAATGTCGAGGCTGCCAGAAAATTTTACGGCGAGACTCTCGGACTCACCGTCTCAGACGATGCGATGGGTTTTCTGACCCTGCACCTCGACAGTGGCGCGACGATTCTGGCCTACGTCAAGCAAAACCACACGCCGGCGAGCTTCACCATCCTGAACTTCACTGTGGACGACGTGGAGGACGCCGTCGACGACCTGAACTCGCGCGGCGTGCAGACGAAGATCTACGACGACAGCGAACTGCCCAGTGACGAGAAGGGCATCATGCGCGGACACGGCCCGGACATCGCCTGGTTCAAGGATCCTGCCGGCAACGTGCTCTCGGTGCTCAAGGGCTGAGGCCTCCGTAGAATGGGACCACGCCCGTCGACCACCAGAAGGATCCCTGTGAAAATCGTCGCCTTTGTCATCTCAATGGCCCTGTTCGTGGGCGGCTTTCTGCTCATGGGGTATTCGTTCGAGCCGGGCAGCGGCGAAGGGGTCACGTTCTTCGGTGGTCTGCTCTGCATCGCGCTCTCGCTCGCCGTCCCGGTCCATGTTCTCAAGCGCATCGACGGCTGACAATGGCACCGACACGCGGAGCCGATAGGTGACGAGTGATTTCGGTATCGGCGCTCAGGTGTACGTGCGCGATGCGTCGGCCAAAGACGCCTCCCCCTGGCCAGGCGAACCGTCGGGCGTCATCGTGCGCGCGGGTGGTTCCGCCCTCGCCGGAGTCTGGGGCCGCGGTGGCGGCGCACGGATGTGGTGGGTCGAATTCGACGAGCCGCAATCGAACGCCCAGGGTGACGGTCCATTCGCGACGGCCCAGGTGTACGAAAAATATCTGGAACTTGCGCCCCCGGTTGTGCTCGACCGTGAATCCTGAGCGAGTCGCCGAAGCGCAGCGCCCTCCAGCGGTTACCCTCACCGAGTGACTTTCGAACGCTACGGCGATGACGTTCTCTCCGGGGACTGGCGCGCCGCCAGCCGCGTGGTGATTCCCATCATCGCGGCCGAAAAAGACCTGGTCGTCGAGGAAATCGCCACCGGATTCTGTGGTGCGGTTCTGCGGATCGAGGGCAAGCTCGTTGAGCTGGAGGATTACCACGGCAAGGTCAGGGTGTTCCCGCTGGGCTCAGGATTCCTGGTCGAGGGTTCGCCGGTGATCCTGCGCGCACCGGTCGCCCGAACCACGGGCACGGCACGTACGGCATCCGGCTCGTTCGCGGTCGAAAACCGGAAGGCTCGAGTTGCGCTCCCGAGCCGCATCTTCGTCGAGGGGCGTCACGATGCTGAGCTGGTGGAGAAGGTGTGGGGGGCCGACCTGCGCGTCGAAGGTGTCGTCGTCGAATACCTCGAGGGTGTCGATGACCTCGACGCGATTGTGAAACGATTCTCTCCCGGTCCCGGCCGTCGCGTCGGCGTGCTCGTCGATCACCTCGTGCCCGGCTCCAAGGAGAGCCGGATCGCGGATGCCGTGGCACGCGGACCATTTGGGGCTCACGTGCTCGTGGTCGGGCATCCGTTCGTCGACGTGTGGCAGGCGGTCAAGCCGGCGCGGGTCGGGCTCACGGCCTGGCCGGATGTGCAGCGAAGCCTCGAGTGGAAGCACGGCATCTGCGAGGCGCTGGGCTGGCCACACGAGAAGCAGGCCGACATTGCGCGAGCCTGGCAGCGCATCCTCGGACGGGTGCGCAGCTACGCGGACCTCGAACCGGTGCTGCTCGGGCGAGTGGAAGAGCTCATCGATTTCGTGACCGCGCCGAAGTCGTAGGCGCTCGAACCACCTAACCCACTAGCCTGAGACCCACGCGGCTGAGCCGCCGGATTGCTCAGCCATTCGATTACCCGTCGAGACCGATTACGCAATCCTTGAAGATGCTCGATTTTCGTCCACCCCAGCGACACGGAACATCATGACGCAGCCCATCATCTTTGACGTCGACACCGGAATCGACGACTCGCTCGCCCTGCTTTACCTGCTCGCGAGCCCCGAGGCGGACATCCTCGCCATCACCTGCACCTCAGGAAATGTTCCTGCCAGGCAGGTGGCGATCAACAATCTCGCCTGGCTCGAACTGTGTCGGGTCGAGGGGATCGAGGTCGCCCTCGGCTCGGAGATACCCATCCTCGCGCCGCTAATGACGACGGAGGAGACCCACGGCCCCCAGGGAATCGGTTACGCGGAGCTCCCCGCGCCGACAACCAGGATCTCCAAGCGGCACGCGACGGAGGTCTGGATCGAACTCGCGAAGAGCCGCCCGGGCGAAATCATCGGGCTGGTCACTGGCCCGCTCACGAACCTCGCCCTGGCGTTGCGAATCGAACCGGAGCTGCCGCGTCTGCTCAAGCGCCTTGTGGTCATGGGCGGTTCCTTCAACTACCCCGGCAACACGCGCCCGACGACCGAGTGGAACATCGCGGTGGATCCGGAGTCGGCGAAGATCGTCTTCGACGCGTTTTCCGGGTTGCCTGAAGACAGGCTCCCGATTGTCTGCGCACTCAATGTCACCGAGCTCATCGAGATGAAGCCGGAGCACATCCGGCGCCTCGGCGAAGCAGCGGGCAGTTCACCGGAGGAGATCATCGCGGAGGGCCAATCCGTCGACACACGGTCCACCGCCTCCAATCCGCTCGTCAGACATGTTTCGGATGCGGTGCGCTTCTACCTGGAATTTCATGCGACACATGACCAGGGCTTTCTTGCCCACATGCACGATCCCTTCGCCGCGGTTATGGCGCTTCATCCCGAACGGGGAACCCTCCGGTCGGCGACCGTCGACGTCGAGTTGGCCGGGAC
>JAYTEZ010000303.1:0-4229 GCA_043734805.1 Microbacteriaceae bacterium | reverse complement strand
CCGACGGCTGATGCCGACAGCCTGATGTCCGCGTCGACCGATGCCAGTCCATCAGCCGTCGTTCGAACCATGAGCGCGATGCCATACAGGGTTAGCCCGATAACCAGGTTCAGGGGACTCTGAAGATCCGTTCCGATGACGGTCGGCAGCGCGACGAAGAGCGGGAGGGAAGGAACGGCGTAAAAGAGTCCACACAGCGTGAGAACTCCGCCACGACTCCAGCGATACCGATTCGCAACCCAGCCGATCGGAACGGAAATGATCAGGCTGAGAACGACGGGCGGCAGCGCTATGGCGAGATGCGCAAGCGTCAACTCTCCGATGAGTTCAAGGTTGTCGAGAATCCAGGTCACGACGCGATCGCCTCAGCAGGACTCACCAGAACGCCGGCGGCGCGGCCCTCGGCATCCACGAGGATGTTTCCCGTCGCCGTCTTCCTGAGGCTCAGCGCTCGCTTGCCCTTCTCGGCTCCGATAAAGGTTGCGACGAACTCGTTTGCCGGGGCGGCAAGGATTTCGGTCGGGGAGCCAACCTGCGCGATGCGGCCGCCCTGTTCGAGGATGACGACCTGGTCGCCGAGCAGAAATGCCTCGTCGATGTCGTGGGTGACGAACACCACGGTCTTGTCGAGCTCACGCTGCAGGCGGACGAGTTCGGCCTGCAGCTCTGCGCGCACGATGGGATCGACGGCACCGAATGGCTCGTCCATGAGCAGGATGTTCGGATTGGCGGCAAGACCGCGCGCGACGCCAACCCGCTGCTGCTGACCGCCGGAGAGCTGGCTCGGGTACCGGTCGGCGAGCGAGCGGTCGAGCCCGACCGTGTCGAGGAGCGCAAGCCCCTGCTCGCGCGCCTGCGTCTTCGGTACCCGGTTGAGCACCGGCACGGTTATGACGTTGTCGATCACGGTGAAGTGCGGCAGGAGCCCCGAGTTCTGCATGACGTAGCCGATGCTCCTGCGGAGACCGACCGGCTCGAGGCTCGACAAGTCTTCGCCATCTATTTCAATCTGACCGGATGTCGGGTCGACCATGCGGTTGATCATGCGCAGGAGGGTGGTCTTGCCGGAGCCGGACGAGCCGACGAACACGGTGGTCCTGTGCGAGGGAAGGACAAGGCTGAAATTTTCGACCGCCAGAGTTCCATCAGGAAACTGTTTTGTGACACTGCGAAACTCGATCATATGGAGCGGCTCATTCCTCGTGGGCTTCACGAATCGACACTTGCCGGACTTCTCAAGCTAAACACTATTCGCGGCCGCCGTCATCCCGGATTGCCACAAATTACGTTCTGCCGTTACTTCTCTGGCCGAACTGCTCGCTCCAGTTGATGAAGTCGGCGGAATGAACCATGCACTCCGGCGCCGATATCGCCCTAAATCTTCGCGGGCTCCCCATAGAAGCCGGTAAGGTACGCACGCGCCAGTGAACTGGCCTCGGCGATGACACGCTTGTTGCCGCGAGCTTCGATAGCGAACGCGCGAGAAAGAAGAGCATCGACCAGAGTGATCACGATCTCGAGCCGGAAGGCGAGGTCGTCGCTGGGAAGGTCGAATCTCTCGGTGAGGGCCGTGGCGATTAACTCGCCGACAACCGAGCTGCCAGGCAGCGCTGGGGTCGGTCGGACGTCGAGCACATCACCAAGGCGCAGCGATCGATACCCGGGTTCGCTTTGGAAAGCGGCCACCATATCAAGGATTATCGCGGAAACGGCATCCCACCATGAGGCGTGCGCCTGATCGAACAGCGTTACTCGCGTGCGCTCGACAAAGCCGACCAGCGAACGGGCGCTGAGGTTCTGGAGGAGCACGATTCGATCGGGAAAGTATCGGTAGACAGTGCCGATGGAAGCGCCAGCGCGTTCAGCGACCATCGCGGTGGTGAGACGCTCGTAGCCAATTTCATCGATCACGGCAGCCGCTGCATCGAGGAGACTGGCGAGGCGGGCAGTGCTGCGCGCCTGGACCGGTTCATTTCGCAGTGTCGACGCACCATCCGGTGTGCCGTCAGTGAGGATTCGTTCCGCCAATGTAACTCCCTACTTACGTCAGGTCGAATACTATCGTGCCCCCGAGATGGGGGCGCCGCAACACCAGCCATCAATAAATGTCCGGGCGATTCTCAGAAATGACGGGTCTGTGCACCGCTGAGGCCCCCTCAAAAGATCCCCGACGCCGCTTGTGCAAACCCAGGCATGAAAGACTTGTCGAATGGCCAGGACCCCACACGCGCCAGCCGATGCCTTCGGGACAGAGCCCATCGCCCATCTCGCCGCTCGCGCTGAAGATGCGATGCACAATTTCCGCGAAAAGCGCGCGCGCAAACGCGGGCACACACCGACGGTTATCCCCTATACCGGCTATGGTGCGCCGGGCTGGGTCAGAGTCCTCTGCCGCGTACTCCTGACCAAGCCAGGAACCGACGGTGGCGTGCGGTACAAGAAGATCCGCGGATGGCGCAGCTTCACGAGCGTGCCGGTGAATGACATTGCCGTGACAATTGAAATCGGGGACATCGCAGAGCGAGTGGTTGCTGATCGCGGCGGAGTCGTGGACACCGTGCTCGCGGTCAAACTGGCTCCCGGCTGGCACACCATCACGATTCGCACCGACGAGGCGGAGACCGTCGAAGCACCGGTTTTCATCGTCGATCCTGCCGTCAGGGTTGGAATCATTTCTGACATCGACGACACGATCATGGTGACCGCGCTCCCCCGCCCGCTTCTCGCCGCCTGGAACACCTTCGTGCTCGACGAGCATGCGCGACGTCCGGTGCCCGGCATGGCCGTGCTCTACGAAAGGCTCACGCGCGCACATCCCGGCTCTCCCGTCTTCTACCTCTCGACCGGCGCCTGGAATGTCGCGCCGACGCTTACCCGATTCCTGTCCCGCAACCTTTACCCGCCGGGTCCGCTGCTGCTCACCGACTGGGGTCCGACTCACGACCGCTGGTTTCGGAGCGGTCGTGCCCACAAGATGGAGAGTCTCGAGCGACTGGCGAGTGAGTTTCCGGATGTTCGCTGGCTCCTCGTCGGCGACGACGGGCAGCATGACGAGGAAATCTACGGCGACTTCGCACAGCGTCACAAAGACGGCGTCGAGGCCGTAGCGATCCGTCAGCTCTCAAATAGCGAAGCTGTGCTCGCCGGGGGCCGGAGCAAGGGCGAGGAACGTGCGCATCGCACCGCCCCCTGGGTCTATGCTCCGGACGGCGCAGGTCTGGCCGAACGGCTGGACGACGCGGGACTGCTCTAGGTCCGGCAGCCGCGTTGCAGAGACTGCGCCGGGCCGGAACGTCAGCCGGCGAGGCGCCCGATCAGCATCTCGTGTCGGTCAATTCTCGGTTCAGCGAGGTCGACAGGAATGATCTATTCGCGAGACCTGCCCGCGGTTGGGCTAAGTCGGTGACGATTCACCCTTCGTCGGCTGCTAGAAATAATTCATGATAAGTCGCTATTCAGACGGCTCGGCCGGAGATGCCGACTACGGGCGGATCGGCGCGGGCTATGCGCTCATCCGCCAGCCGGATCCGCGCATCGCAGCGCAGATCATGGACGCAATCGGCGAGGCGCAGACCGTGCTGAATGTCGGTGCGGGGGCCGGATCCTACGAACCGGTGGATCGTGATGTGACCGCCGTCGAGCCATCCGCTTCGATGCGAGCGCAACGACCGACCCACCTCACGCCGGCCATCGACGCCACATCGGACAACCTTCCCTTCACGGACGGTAGCTTCGACGCCAGCATGGCGAGCGTGACCGTGCACCAGTGGCCGGATCTCGCTCGAGGGCTCGGCGAGATGCGCCGGGTCACCCGCGGACCGGTGGTCATCATGACGTTCGATCCCGTTCCGCCGGAGCACTGGTGGATGTTGGATTACGCGCCGGAACTCTTCGAGGTAGAGGGCCACCGTATGCCAGCCATCGCGGACGTCAGCGCTGACCTTGGTGGCACTGTTGAGGTGCGAATCGTGCTGATCCCGATCGACTGTGTCGACGGATTCGGGCAGGCATTCTTCGGTCGTCCGGAGCGCATTCTCGAGCCGGAGGTTCGTCGAGCGATGTCGGCCTGGAGTTTCGTGTCCGACGACGTGGTCGCACGATTCGATCGCGAGTTGCGCTCCGATCTCGAGTCCGGGGCGTGGGATTCGAAGTACGGCCGGTTCCGTAGCCTGCCGGAGTTCGACGGCGGGCTGAGACTCGTTGTGGGTCGCCCCTGACGCCACGCTGTC
>JAYTEZ010000302.1:0-4150 GCA_043734805.1 Microbacteriaceae bacterium | reverse complement strand
AGCGTCATCGCGGAGCTGGAGGCCCGAGGTCACGTGGTCACTCGCGCGGGCGACTGGAGCCTCGGACGCATCTCAGCGGTGGGCGTCGACCCGGTTACCGGCGCGCTGATGGCCGCCGCGAACCCGCGCGGCGCGCAGGGGTACGCGGCCGGGCGGTAAAACTCAGCGGCTGCTGACCTTGGCAAATTTGCGGACCGCCAGCGGAACGAAAACCACGAGCAGCCCGACAATTCCGATCAACACCGTCAGCTCGGGGTTTTGTTGAACCCAGTTGTCGGCGACGGGCGCGTTTGGTGGAATGTTGCCGAACAGGTGTCTGGCCGCCTGCACGAGGGCCGAGACCGGGTTGTACTCGGCAAACAGGCGGAGCGGGGTCGGCAGAGTGTCGCTCGGAACGAACGCGTTAGAAATGAAGGTGAGCGGAAACAACACGAGGAAGGAGACGTTGTTGATGACCTCAGGGCTGCGAACGCTCATTCCGACAAATGCCATGACCCACGAAAACGCATAGGCAAAGAGCAACAGGAGTGCCACAGCGCCGACCGCCTCGAGGAAGCTCGAACGGATGCGCCAGCCGACGATGAATCCGGTGGTCATCATCACCGCCAGCGAGATCGTGTTGATGAGCAGGTCACCGTTGGTTCGCCCGATGAGCACGGCAGACGGGCTCATCGGCAGCGTACGAAATCGGTCGATGATGCCGTCTTTGAGATCCTGGGCCATGGCGGAGCCCGAATAGGTCGATCCGAAAACGATTGTCTGGGCGAAGATGCCGGCCATGATGAATTCGCTGTAGCTGCTGCCCGGAATTTTGATAACTCCCGCATACACGTACGTGAACAACAGCACGAACATGATGGGCTGCAACGTCGTGAAAACGAGGATGTCTGGCACGCGCTTGATCTTGATGAGATTGCGCCGGGTGGTGATCCAGCCATCGGAGAACCAGTGTGCAATCGGCGACGTTGTCGTAGTGCTCATGAGCGTTTCTTTCCTGCCGGGCCGGCGCGGTGCTTTTTCGTGGGTGTGGCAGGGTCGTCCTGCTTTTCCTCGTCGGATGCCGTGTGACCGGTCAGCCTCAGGAACACGTCATCGAGCGTTGGCCGCCGCATGCCAGCGTCGAAGAGGCGGATGCCGCGGTCACCGAGTTCGGCGAGGATCCTCTGGAGCGCGTCGGGAGCATCCGCAGCGTTGACGGTCAGCGCGCGTCCCTCGGCCGTTACGGCGGGTTCCGAGTTGCCGAACCGCCTGAGAATCTCGATCGCCGCGGCGCTGTCTGCCGCATCGACGAGGTTGATCTCCACGCGCTGGCCGCCGATCGAGGCCTTGAGCTCGTCGGCGGTGCCCTTGGCGATGACTTTGCCGTCGTCGATCACCGAAATGCTGTCGGCGAGCCGGTCGGCCTCTTCCAGATACTGGGTCGTGAGAAGCACCGTCGTGCCCTGGCCGACGAGGGAGGTGATGATGTCCCACATGCCGAGCCTGCTGCGCGGGTCGAGGCCCGTTGTTGGCTCGTCGAGAAACAGCACCTTCGGGCGGGTGACGAGCGCGCCGGCGAGATCGATGCGCCGCCGCATCCCGCCAGAGAAACCCTTCACCGGGCGGTTCTTCGCCTCGTCGAGGTCGAAAAGGGTGATGAGCTCTTGTGCCCGGGCGCGAGACTGCCGAGACCCGAGATGGTAGAGCCGCCCGACCATATCCAGATTCTCAAAGCCGGTGAGGTTTTCGTCGACCGCCGCGTACTGGCCAGAGACGCCGATGATCGGTCGAATGCGTTCGGGATGGGCGAGGACGTCGATGCCGTCGATCGTCGCGGTGCCGGCGTTCGGCGTGATGAGGGTGGTGAGCACCTTGACCGTCGTGGTCTTGCCCGCGCCGTTTGGACCGAGAAGGGCGGTAACGGTGCCCTGCGGCACGACGAGATCGAGTCCGTCGAGTGCGTGCACGGGGCCAGCACCCTTGGGCGTGTAGGTCTTGGTCAGACCGATGGCCTCAATGAAGGTCATAGGGCGAGGATAGCGGTTGTCGCCGACGTCGCGTGAGAAGCACGACTTCTGTCTGCTTTCACTTCGAGAAGTGAGAACAACGGTCTCAGTGCTTCCCACTCCGCGCGTTCAATAGAGCGAGCAGCCGGATGCCGTCGGGCACTCCGAGGCCGGTGCACGCGTCCCAGCCCGGCCCGGCCGCGAAGGCACCGTTGCTGCCAGAAGTTATATCGCGGAATCCCGCACCGGAGGACCCGGCCGAAGCGAAACCGTACAACTTTGGTGCGAGGAGTCCGAGCGATCGACCCTCAGCCTGGGCGAGCCGCGCAACGAGGGCTGCCCAGAGCGGGGCGACGGCGCTGGTTCCCCCGTATATCTTTCGCTGACCATCGACGAGAACCTCATACCCGGTCGCGGGGTCGGCGACGGCAGCGACATCCGGAATGCCCCGGCCGCCCGCCTTTCGCGTGGACGACGGCACCCCGACACCCGCCTGCCAAGAGGGCAACGCGAAGACGCCGCTCACGCCACCGCCGGTAGCCCCGCCGCCCGGGCCGTTGTTCCACACCGTCTCCGAATGAACGGTGCCTGCGGTGGCCTTCAGGCTCGTGCCACCGCAGGCCAGAACGTGCGGACTGGAGGCAGGAAAGTCAGCATGGCTCCGGCCGTCAGTGGCCCCATCCGAACTCCCGTTATCGCCAGCCGCCACGGTAACGGTGACCCCGAGCGCGGCCGCGTCGACGAACGCGTTATCGAGGGTGGTTCGAGCCTGTGCCGTCCAGGCGTCCTCGTTCTGCCCCCAGCTGATGCTGATCGCCGTTGGGGTAACAGCGGCGTGGGTCGCCTCGCTGACGGCATCGACGAACCCGGCATCGGTGTTCGGTGCGAAGTACACGACGATGTTCGCGCGCGGGCTGAGTGCGCCGGCGACCTCGATGTCGAGCAGAACTTCGCCATCCGCCCCCGACGAACCCCCGCCCGGTGTGTTTGAACCGCCGTCGACCCCGACCGGCGTCACCTTCGGACCGGCGATACCCAGTCCCGAGAAGTAGACATCGAGCTCGGCCTGTCGGTATCCACCGCCCAGCTCGACGATCGCGATTGTCTGTCCGCTGCCATCGAACTTCGGCGGAAAGCGATAGACGTCGGCCAGGTCGAGCGGCGTGTAACTCACGGTGATCGCCCGCGCCTCGGCGATCCGAAACTGGGTGCGCGCCTGTGGCCGGTCGTCGAGGCCGAGCACGGCCGTGACCACCCCGTCGAGGGCGGCGGGAATCATGAGCCCGCCGACTCGATGACGGTGCTGAACTTCAGCCCCGTCGGGCGCGAGACTCGTCACCGCATCCAACTGCGTGCCGAACACTCGGCACACGGTCGCGACGGTGCCCCGCACCCTGATCCGGCGGGAAGGGAGGTCGGTAGCTACCACGGTGAGGCCAAGGCCCGTCAGCGTGCGGGCGACGAGGTCGGCGTCCGCGGGAGCGGCGCCCATCGTCGCCGCAAAGGCTGCCCTGCTCAGCTGGGTATCGAGGGGCTCGGTGGCCGGCTCGGCAGCAGATCGCCGACGCAGCACCACTGTTGCCTCGAGCTCGACATCGTCCTGAAGGCCGACGCTTGCCGGGGACATCCCCTCGACCGGTGAACGCTCACTTCCCGGCAGCGGTCGCAGCTCAATTGGATCGAATCCGGTGCCATGTTCGTCAGTCATACCTCCGGTCTACCCCGCGGATGTTCGCGACACAAGGGAGACCAGTCAATCGGCGGCCGGAAAGCACACGGATCGCAGTTGCTGACAGCACAAGCTTCTCAACTGACCTTCCCGACTGAGAGTCCTCACAGGATGGCGGGGCCTGGATGCCGGGAGTCCCCGGAGGTGGGAGCATTCAATCACCGCACTGCGGTCTATCGGGCGACGCGGGCGGCACGGCAATGCGGCACGACAATGCCGCACGACAATGCAGCACGACAATGCAGCACGACAAGGGAGAGTTCCGGTGAGAATCCTGATCGTCGAGGACGACCTGGAAATGGGCAAACTCATCGAGCGCGGGTTGACAGCAGAGGGTTACGCCACCCACGTCGTCGACAACGGGGTGGACGCGCTCATCGCCATCGCCAACGAGGAGTTCTCGCTCGCCGCGATCGACGTCATGCTTCCACGCATG
>JAYTEZ010000301.1:0-3706 GCA_043734805.1 Microbacteriaceae bacterium | reverse complement strand
TGAAGATCGTTGGGGGTGCAGACGTGGATGACGTCGATCTCGGGCGAGGCAATCAGTTCCTCCGCCGAGTCGAAACTGCGCCGCACACCCAGCCGCCCTGCTGCGGCCTTCGAACGTTCAGGCGTTGACGTACTGATGCCTGCCACGTCGTGCCCCGCGGCGCGTACCGCACGAGCATGAACCTCGGCAATGAACCCACCGCCAATAATGCCGGCTCGAAGCGGTGCCCCCATCGCCATTTACTTCTTCCTCGACAGCGCCACTGCGGCGATGATGATGGCCCCGCGGATAACCTGCTGCTGGCTCACGTCAAGCCCGGCCAGAATCAAACCGTTGTTGACCAGACCGATGAAGAGCGCACCGAACAGGCTGCCGACCACCCGGCCTCGCCCGCCGAACAGGCTCGTTCCGCCGAGGATCACGGCCGCGATGACGGACAGCTCATCTCCCGTACCCCACTGGAATCGGCCGGACTGAAGGCGCCCCGCGTACAGCATGCCAGCGACGCTTGCCGCCAGCCCGGAAAGAACCAGTACGGTGAACTTGATCCGAGCGGTGTTGATGCCGGTGAACTGGGCGGCGGTCTGGTTTCCTCCGGTTGCGAGTACCTGCCGACCAAACTTGGTCTTGTTCATCACGACAGCGCCGACCGCGACGAAGACCAGCGCCCAGATCAACAGGCCAGGAATGATCCCAATGTCGCCTCCGCCGAAGAGCGCGTTGAAGAATGGGTCGGCGATCGGGATCGGTGCCGAGTCGGTGATCCAGCGTGCAATCCCCAATACCAGCCCCAACATGCCGAGCGTGATGAGGAACGACGGCACCTTGAGCAGTGAGACGAGCGCACCGTTGATCGCACCGACCACCAGGCCGACCGCGAGGCCAGCCAGAATCCCCGCCACCGTGCCGAAGTGGGCGATGGCGATCGCGGCGACGACACTCGACAGGCCCGCCACGCTGCCAATGCTCAAGTCGATCTCGGCAGTGGCGATTACATAGGTCATTGCGACGGCCATGACAGAAATGCTGGCGGTTTGCCTAACGATATTGAGCAGGTTGTTAGCGGTCGTGAAGCCGCTATCGCCGAGTGTTATCGCAAAGAGGATAAAAGCGGCGACGAAGCCGATGTAGATGACGTTCTGGCGCCAGTCGACCCGGCGAAAGACGGAGAGTGCCCCCGTGAACACGCTGGTTGAGTTAGACATTTATGCTCCCTGAATTGCGAGTTGGAGATATTCCTCGTTGGGAATCTCGGATCTGACCATATTCTTGATGACTTCGCCGTCTCGGAGCACCAGAATTCGGTCACTCACCGCGAGGAGCTCTGGAAGCTCGGAGGAGATAAAGATGACGCCCTTGCCATCGTTGGCAATCGCTCGCACCATCTCGAGGATCTCCGACTTTGTTCCGATGTCGACACCCGCCGTCGGCTCATCCATCATCAGAACCTTCGGTTCAGTCCCGAGCCATTTGGCAATCACGACTTTCTGCTGGTTACCGCCCGACAGCTTCCCCACCGGCATTGTGGGGTTCGACACCTTGATCGAGAGCTGGGCGATGAGCGTCCGGGCGAGTTCTACGATCTTTCTTCCGTTGAGAAACATGCCCGATTTGGTGCGATCGAGCAGCGGCAGGAGCAGGTTGTCTCGCACGGAATGCTCCAGGACCAATCCCTGCGACCTGCGGTCCTCCGGGATGAGCCCGAGTCCATTGGCCATCGCCTGCTTGGCGCTGCGGATGCTGACCGGCTTGCCGGCGACCTTAACGGTTCCGCTGGCCAGCGAGTCAATCCCAAACAGCACGCGAACAAGTTCTGTGCGGCCGCTTCCCATCAGGCCGGCAAGTCCGATGATTTCGCCCTCGTGCAACGTGAATGACACATTCCGCACTCGCGTTCCGCTCGTCAGCCCGTCGGCCTCCAGCACGGGCACGTTGCTGTTGCTCAACGGTCGCTCGCGCCATTCCAGCTGAGCATCAATCTTGCGTCCGACAATTCCTTCGACGATCTGGGCGGGAGAAATGCTGCCGAGACTGCTGGTGAGAACCTTGGCGCCGTCCCGAAGAACGGTGATGCGGTCGGCGATCCGGTAAATCTCATCCATCCGGTGCGAGATGTAGATGATCGAGATCCCGCGCGCCTTCAGTCGGCCGATCAGCTCGAACAGGGCTTCTGCCTCATGCTTTGCCAGACTGGCCGTTGGCTCGTCCATGATGAGGACCTTGGCGTTCTGCGCAAGCGCCTTGGCAATCTCGGTGAGCTGCCAGTAGGCCGTGCTCAGGCTGGACATGGGCGCGGCGGGGTCAACCACGACCCCCATATCGGCGAAGAGCTCTGCCGTCAGGGCGCGCGCCTTGCGATCAGCAATGAGTATTCCCCTCCGGAGCGGTTCGTCCGTGAGGAACACATTCTGGGCGACAGTCAGCGTCGAGATGAGGCTGAACTCCTGGAACACCATGCCGATGCCCGCGGCGCGAGCAGCGAACGTGTCGGTGATCTTCACCGGGGAACCATCGACGAGGATCTCACCGGAATCCATCGAATAGACGCCCTGGAGGATCTTCATGAGGGTGGATTTTCCCGCGCCGTTTTCGCCGGCAAGGGCGTGCACCTCTCCGCGGATGAGGGAGAAATCCACGCTGTTCAGCACGGTTACGCCGCTGAATGCCTTCGAGATGCTCTTCATCTCTACGACGGGGATACCTTCAGTAGTCATCGCGAGAGCTCGAGCTTCCCGCTCTCGCGATCGAGGATCGGCACGTTCGTCCAGAGCCCGGTCTCGGCTGAAGCCAGGATGGCGTCGTCGACGAGGGCGACCTGGTAGCCGTCTCCGAAGTCCGGTCGCACCGGCTCGCCGCCAGCGATGGCGGTGAAGAAGTCGTGGGCCTCGATGATCTTGGTTTCGCCGTAACCGATGCCGAGTGCCGGGATGGGCCAGAGATTTGCGCCGTTCGGGTGATTCGGCCCCGTGTATACGGTGCGGAACCCGCGCCGGTCTCCACCATCGGACTTGAAACACACCTGCAACTCGTCACGATTCTCGTAGTTGAAGAAGATCGAACCCTCGGTGCCATGAATTTCAAAGGTGATGAAGTTGTTGCGGCCCCACGCGTTGCGGGTCGCTTCGAGCGAACCGACGGCTCCACCGGCAAACTTGACCATGGTCATGACCTCGTCCTCAACGTCGACCGGTACCAGGGTGGTCGAGGCGCCCTTTGCGTTGCCAAGCGAGTCGGCGCCGGCGGCCTGCGCCGGACGCTCCTTGATGAAGGTCGAGGTCAGGGAGTTGACCGAGGCGATTTCGCCGACGAGGTAACGGGCGAGGTCGACGATGTGCGAGCCGATGTCGCCAACCGAGCCGGAGCCGGCGATCGACTTTTGGAACCTCCAGGACAGCGGAGAGGCTGGGTCGGCGCTCCAGTCCTGCAGGTAGGTCGCGCGAAAATTGAGGATGTCGCCGATCGCGCCCTCGTCGATGTATCGCTTTGCGAGAGCGACGGCCGGGGTGCGTCGGTAGTTGAACGCGACCATGTGAACCTGGTCCAGTCCGCGGGTGGCGTCATACATTGCGCTGGCCTCTTCGACCGTGCGTGCGAGGGGCTTCTCGCAGATGACGTGCTTACCGGCCTGGAGGGCGGCGATCGCGATTTCCGCGTGCAGATTATTCGGGGTGGCGATGTCGATGACGTCGACATCGGGATCGTTCAC
>JAYTEZ010000300.1:0-2903 GCA_043734805.1 Microbacteriaceae bacterium | reverse complement strand
CCTCGTCAGCTGTTCACGCTCATCATCGGTGAGAACCAATTCAATTTTCGGACGCCCCGTTCGCGGCATCCCCCAAATTACAACTTAACTGACGAATTTAAGGCGCGAGACACTAGGTGGACACGGTCCAGCGGGCATAGAGGGTGCTCTGGTCGTCGACGAGCACCTGGCGCAGGCGCAGGCGTTTCGCATCGATCGCTGAACCGCCGAAGAGCGGAAGGTCGACTCCGCCGAGTACGGGGCTGGTCGAGAGGCACAGTTCGTCGACCAGGCCGGCGTTGAGCAACTGGCCGGCGAGTGATGGACCGCCCTCGCAGACGATTCGCGTGAGCCCACGATCCCGCAGCGCGGAAAGGAGGTGCACTGCAGCCAGTCGTCCGTTGGTATCGGGCACGGTGATGATGTCAGCCTCTGCCAGGGCATTGTGCACCTTCGAAGCGACGGATGCCGGGCAGATCACGAAGGGTCGAACACCTCCGGGGGCGCTTTCGATACGATGTCCACCGAGATCGCCGCTGCTTGTCACGATGGCAAGGGGCGTGGTTCTCGGGAGCTGATATCCCTCGGCCCGCACGCTTGAAGCTCCCACCAGAACCACGTCACTCAGCCGACGGATGACGCCGAGAATCTTGCGATCGGCACGGTTGGTCAGTGTTTCGGAAGTTCCGTCCGCGCCGGCGGCGCTTCCGCTGACGGAAGAGATCAGGTTGAGGCGGACCCACTCCGGCGCCGGTAGTTCGTACAGCGCGGAGAGGCGCTCTCTGGCATCCGGAGTTCCGATCTCGATGGGATCATCGGCCTCGGGAAAAATTCGCCGGACGATCAATCCGCGATCTTCTCCCGGATCTGGCGCTTGGTGCGACCGAGAATTGCCGTCATTCCGCGGAGGCGCAGTGAGCTGACCGCCTCGGTGAGCCCGATCGTGTTGGGATAATCGTCTGGAACGTCGAGCACCTCTTCGACGGTGAGTCCGGCGAGGCCCGTGGCGAGGATGGAGGCGAAACCGCGGGTGGTCGGCGCTTCCTTCGGAGCGGTCGCGAACAGGCGCACGATCTGGTTCTCGTCGACCTCGACGAAGATGAAAACGGGGGCCTGACATTCCTCAACTCGCTCGAGCAGGTCCGGGTGGTCGGCGTATCGGGCCGGCAGCTCCGGTAGCTCGTTCGCGAACTCGAGCAGCAAAAGGAGCCGGTCGCGCTGTTCGAGGCTGAGGAAGTCATCCCTAATCTGGGCGAGCGCCTCGGGTAGATCGCTGTTGGTCATGGGCCTTCAGTATCTCACTACCTCGCGGCGGGCACGGCTCCCGGTTCGGCACCCTTGACGATCGGGACCCGCACGGCGGAGCCCCACTCGGTCCAGGATCCGTCGTAGTTGCGAACGCCCTCGAAGCCGAGCAGATGCGTGAGCACGAACCAGGTGTGGCTCGAGCGCTCACCGATGCGGCAGTACGCGATCACGTTGTCGCCATCGGTGAGACCTGCTTCGCCGCGGTAGAGCGCGTTCAGCTCGGCGACGCTGCGGAAAGTCCCGTCCTCGGCGACGGCCTTCCCCCACGGTATGTTCTGGGCGCTTGGAACGTGACCGGCGCGCAACGCGCCTTCTTCTGGATAATTGGGCGCTGTCGTGCGTTCGCCGTTGAACTCCTCGGGCGAGCGCACGTCGATGAGCGGATTGCCGAAGTGGGCAAGCACGTCATCCTTGAATGCGCGGATGGCGGAGTCCTCGCGTTCGACAATGGGGTAGTCGACCGTGGCGGGAGTCGACGTTTCCGTCACGTACTCGCGGCCCTCCGCCTCCCACTTGCCGCGTCCGCCGTCGAGTAGGCGAACATCCTCGTGACCAAACAGAGTGAAGACCCAGAGAGCGTAGGCGGCCCACCAGTTGGATTTGTCGCCGTAGATGACTACGGTGCTGTCGCGCGAGATCCCCTTCGAGCCGAGCAGCCTGGCAAATTCTTTGCCATCGATGTAGTCGCGCTCGACGGGGTCATTGAGGTCCGTGTGCCAGTCGATCTTGACGGAACCCGGAATGTGCCCGGTTTCGTAGAGCAGTACGTCTTCATCGGATTCGACGACGACGAGCCCGGGAGTGCCGAGCCTGGCCTGGAGCCAATCGGTGCTGACGAGTCGCTCGGGGTGTGCGTAGTCGGCGAAAGTGGCGGATGAGTCGACCTCGACGGTCATGGATACCTCCAATTGGTGCCCGTTGCGGGCGGCGAGCTGCCAGTGATCAGCGAGCTAGGCTTTACCTGATCCCTAACGAATCTACGCACTCGGCATGCCCGACAGCAGGATTCTCGTAAGAGAATGCCACAAATACTTCGACCAAAAGGTACAACCGAGAGTGACCGCCGAGCAGTTGCGCGACTACAGCAGTTTCGTCGATCGCAATCCGACGCTCAGCGGCGCTGAAATCGTGACCCAGCTGACGCCGCCGCGCCAGTTTCTTTCCGCGACGATCGACTCGTACCGGCCCGATCGTGACTACCCGTCTCAGGGCTCCGCTGTGGCGGCTATCCGCAACTTTGCCGCCGCATTCAGTACCAAATCCGGCGGATTATTCTCCCGACAGCGCACGCCCGCCGCTCGTCCCGGCCTTTACCTCGACGGCGGTTTCGGGGTCGGCAAGACGCATCTTCTTGCCGCGCTCTGGCACCTGGCTCCCGGGCGTAAATATTTCGGTACGTTCATCGAGTACACGGCGCTCGTTGGAGCGTTCGGCTACGCGGCAGCGGTCACCCTGCTCAAGGGCGCGTCCATAGTCTGCATTGACGAGTTCGAGCTGGATGACCCGGGCGACACCCGCCTCATTTCGCGACTTCTCTCCGAGCTGGTGGCCTCTGGCACGAGAATAGCCGCAACCTCCAACACACCACCGAACGCGCTCGGTGAGGGACGTTTCGC
>JAYTEZ010000299.1:0-1876 GCA_043734805.1 Microbacteriaceae bacterium | reverse complement strand
GCGAGCGCAGCCTCAAGGCTCGCATCGTCACGGATGCCGCCCGACAGTTCGATCTGCACGTTTCCGCCAACCTGTCGAATCACCTGCCTGATTACCGCGTGGTTATTTCCGCGACCGAACGCAGCGTCGAGGTCGACCAGATGGATCCACTCCGCGCCCTGGGAGGTCCAGTCGACCGCGGCATCCACCGGGTCGCCGTAGTTCGTTTCGCTGCCAGCCTCGCCCTGCGTAAGCCGAACCGCTTTACCGTCGGAAACATCGACCGCCGGCAGCAGGATCAGGGCGGGGGCACTCACAAACTCGCTCATGGTCTCTTTTCTCGCAGGGAAGCGATCCAGTTCGAGAGTAACCGGATGCCCGGCTCTCCCGATTTCTCCGGGTGGAATTGCGTTGCCGACAGTGGCCCGTTCTCGACCGCGGCAAGGAATCGCGTGCCGTGCTCTGCCCAGGTCAGTTTCGGATGAGCGAACGGCTTCGATGCCTCGAGACTCCAATTCCTGGCCGCGTAGGAGTGCACGAAATAGAAGCGTTCCCCCGCGATTCCGTTAAACAGCACGGAGTCGTCGGGAGCCTCAACCGTGTTCCAGCCCATATGCGGCAGGATCGGGGCATCCAGTTTCGTGACCTCACCCGGCCACTCGGCGAGGCCCTCGGTTTCGACGCCGCCCTCGACTCCGCGATCGAAAAGCACCTGCATACCGACACAGATGCCGAGCACCGGCAACCCGCCAGCCAGGCGTCGGTCGATGAGATCGCCGCCGCCCGCGGAGTTGAGCGCCCCCATGACCGCCGAAAACGAGCCGACACCGGGCACGACCAGACCGTCAGCGGCGAGGACTCTGGCGCGGTCCGCCGTGAGCTCGACTCTGGCGCCGGCTGCCTCGAGGGCCTTCGCGGCCGAGTGGACGTTGCCGCTGCCGTAGTCGAGCACGACGACGGATGGTTGGCTCACGGTTGCCGACTCACTACTACAGTGCACCCTTGGTCGACGGGATACCGCTGACCCGGGCATCCGGCGCAACGGCCTGGCGAAGTGCGCGTGCAAAGGCCTTGAACTCGGCCTCGGCGATGTGATGCGGATCACGGCCACCCAGCACCGTGATGTGCACGGTGAGACCGGCGTTCACGGTGATTGCCTCGAAAACGTGGCGCACCATGGACCCGGTGAAGTGGCCGCCGATGAGGTGAAATTCGAAGCCAGCGGGCTCGCCGCTGTGCACAAGGAACGGGCGCCCGGAGACATCAACAACCGCTTGAACGATTGCTTCGTCGAGGGGCACGATGGCGTCGCCGAATCGCGCGATCCCGGCCTTATCGCCGAGCGCTTCGCGAATCGCCTTGCCGAGCACGATGCCGATGTCTTCGACGGTGTGGTGCACGTCGATTGCGGTGTCACCACTCGCGCGTATGACGAGATCGATGAGCGAGTGCTTGGAGAACGCGGTGAGCATGTGGTCAAAGAAGGGAACGGAGGTGTGGATCTCCGACGTTCCCGTTCCGTCGAGGTCAATCGAGAGGTCGATACTCGACTCGCTCGTCTCGCGCTGGAGGTGCGCGACGCGGGGCTTCATCATGCGCCAATCCTACCGAGAGCGCCAAGGTCACCCATTGCCGTGAGGAACGCCGTTGTTTCCTTCTCGGTGCCAGCGCTGACACGCAGGTGATTCGGAATCCCGAGGTCGCGGATGATGATGTCCCGTTCCAGCAGGGCCTCGAACACGGCGTGCGGGTCGGACACGCCCCCGAACAGCACGAAGTTGGCCCAGCTGGGCCAGACCGGGTAACCGAGCTTCGGAAGCTCCACGAGCATCCGATCTCTCTGGCCCTTGATGTCATCGACCATGGCCAGCATTTCGGTGCTGTGTGCGAGGGCGGC
>JAYTEZ010000298.1:0-1552 GCA_043734805.1 Microbacteriaceae bacterium | reverse complement strand
GTCGTGCTCGATGTGATGCTCCCCGACATCGACGGACTGCAGGTGCTCAAGCGGCTCCGCGCCGACGGGCAGGACACCCCCATCCTGTTTCTTACCGCGAAGGATGCCCTCGACGACCGGATCGCTGGGCTCACTGCGGGCGGCGACGACTACGTCACCAAGCCGTTCAGCCTCGAAGAGCTGGTCGCGCGGCTGCGCGGACTCATCCGCCGTTCCTCCATCGTGGTCGCCGACTACGTCGACCCGGTTCTGCGGGTCGGTGGCCTGGTGCTCGACGAGGAGAGCTACGAGGTACGCCGCGATGGGCGAATGATCGAGTTGACCGCGACCGAGTTCGAACTGTTGCGTTTTCTTATGCGCAACCCGCGCCGCGTGATGAGCAAGGCGCAGATTCTCGACCGGGTCTGGAGCTATGACTTCGGAGGTCGCTCGAGCATTGTCGAGATTTACATCTCCTACCTGCGCAAGAAGATCGACGCCGGCCTTGACCCGATGATCCACACTGTTCGGGGTGTCGGATACCTGATCAAGGCCACCGGATGAGGCCGAAGGCGCTCCGACGTCGATGGTCGCTGCGCAAGCGCCTTGTACTCGCGGTCGTCGGTTTGCTGGCCGCGGTCTCGATCGTCATCGGCGCGTTGAGCATTGTTGCGCTCCAGGGAATTCTGTTGGGCCGCCTCGACGCCCAGTTGAAGGCCGCAGCGGGACGTTCGCAGGGCGGTTTCGTGCCGCCACACCCCCCGGATGGGTCACCATCGGAGCCGTTCACCGAAGCGCGTTTTTACGGCATTATCAACCGACAGGCACCCGGCACCGTGGTCGCGCTGGTCGTGAACGGTGGCGCAATCGGTGTCGAGAAAGATCAGGCCGGAACGCTCAAATTTCTGTCGGATGAGCAAAATAGAAAGCTCCTTGCGGCGTCGTCGATCCAGGGTCCGACAACCATCGACCTCTCTGGTTTACTCGGAAGCTATCGAGTCGCCGCGGTCGACTTTTCGAACAATGTCCGGATCGTTACGGGATTGCCGCTCAGCGAGGTTCACACGTTTCTGCTGCAGCTGGCCCTGGTCATCGCCACTGTCACCGCGGTCGGCATTGCTCTAGCCGCACTCATCGGTGCGCTCATCGTTCGCGTAGCGCTGCGACCCCTTGAGCGCGTCGTGGCCACCGCGACCCAGGTCGCCGAACTGTCGCTTGATCGCGGTGAGGTCGCTCTCGGCGTTCGAGTTCCTGAGTCGGATGCAGACCCGCGAACCGAAGTCGGCCAGGTCGGCGCGGCCATCAACCGCATGCTCGGACATGTCGCATCCGCTCTCTCGGCCCGCCAGACCAGCGAGAACAAGGTGCGGCAGTTCGTGGCCGACGCGAGCCACGAGCTGCGCACGCCGCTCGCCTCGATCCGCGGCTATGCGGAGCTCACCCGGCGCGGTAATCACGACCTGCCCCACGACGTCGTGCACTCTATTGGCCGCGTGGAGTCGGAGGCCGTGCGCATGACGTCCCTCGTCGAAGACCTGCTGTTACTCGCCCGTCTCGACGAAGGGCGAGATCT
>JAYTEZ010000297.1:0-3300 GCA_043734805.1 Microbacteriaceae bacterium | reverse complement strand
CCAGGACGGCGACGGCAGCAATCAGCGCTGTTGTCTTGCGCACGAATCCTCATTTCGATCGAGCTCGTGGGATTTTACAATTCTAGAGTGACTCGGCTACGGAGTTTTTCGCCGCGGCGATCGCGTGGTCGGCCGTCGTCTGGGCCGCGCGAGCGGTCTTGCGAAGGCGCTTGTCGGTCACCGAGCGCTCCCCGAGAGAACCCGGTGTCCAGGCTTCGACATCCTCATCGCCGTAGTCAGACTTGGACGGCCGACGCTTGAGAACTGGTGGAGTGGTGTCGGGCGCGAGACGGCGGGCTGTGAGCAGAAAGCCGGTGTGCGCGACCATGCGGTGGTCGGGGCGCACGGCGAGCCCCTCAACGTGCCAGCCGCGAACCATCGTCTCGGAGGAGTCCGGTTCCGTGAAAAGTGCGGTGCCGCGGACTGCCTCTGCGACTCTCGACAGTTGGGTGACGGTCGCGATATAGCAGAGCAGCACTCCTCCGGGGGCCAGCGCATCAGCCACGACGCCGAGGCATTCCCACGGTGCGAGCATGTCGAGCACAACGCGGTCGACGGAGCCAGGCGTCGTGGCCGAGGGAAGGGATTCGACGAGGTCGCCGACGGTAACGGTCCAGTTGTCCGGTTCGGCGCCGAGGAAGCTCACCACATTGCCACGGGCCACCTGGGCGAACTCTTCGCGACGTTCGAAAGAGGCGAGGGATCCGGTCGGCCCGATCCCGCGCAACAGCCAGAGGCTCAGGGCGCCGGATCCGACTCCGGCCTCGACCACAGTTGCTCCCGGGAAGATGTCGCCGAGGCTCAGGATCTGGGCTGCATCTTTCGGATAGATGATCGCGGCACCGCGTGGCATGGACATGACGAAATCATTGAGCAGCGGCCGCAGGGCGAGGTACTCGTCACCGTTCGACGCCGTGACGACCGAGGCATCCGGAAGTCCGATGAGAGCGTCGTTGTCGATCATGCCCCGGTGAGTGTGGAAGATTTTTCCGGCCTCGAGCGTGATCGTGTTGAGCCGACCCTTCGGACCGGTCAGCTGTACGCGGTCCCCCGCACGGAACGGACCGCTCTGGCGGCGTTCGGCGGTCATGCGATGCTCCGCTTCACGGAGCTGAGAAGTTCGGACAGATCGGCGACCGACCTTCCTTCGAGGGTCGGCCAGACCGTGTAGCCGAGGCCGTGCTCGAGTGGGGAATGCATCGGAACTCCAATCGACACGGCACCGGATGCGACCGCCGATGCGAGCCCCGTCGTCGAGTCCTCGATCGCGATGCAGTCTGCGGCGGCGACACCGATGAGCCTGGCGCCACGAAGGTATGGCTCGGGATGCGGTTTGCTGTGGGTGACCTCGTCGCCGGCAACGATGTGATCAAAAGCGTCAAACTCGATGGTGGAGACGATGTGCTCGGCCATCCGCCGGATCGACATGGTGACGAGCGCGGTCGGGATGCCGGCCTGTTTGAGTGCGGCGAGCAGTTCCCGTGCCCCCGGACGCCAGGGCACATGCTCCTGCACCTGCTCGAGGACGCGATCGGTGAGACGCTGGATGATCTCGTCGTCGCTCAGGTCGACTCCCCTGCCACGCAGAACGCTGGCGGAGTGCCAGAGGCCGGAGCCGACGAGGGTCAGGCCGTCCTGGCTGGTCCAGGTGCCGCCGTACGATGCGACGAGGTCTGCTTCGGCGTCGAGCCAGTACGGCTCGGTGTCGACGAGGGTGCCATCCATGTCCCAGAGGACGGCAGCGGGAAGGTGTTGGGTCACAGGATCCGAGTTTAGACGGGTGGGGGTTCTATCCTTGACTTCAGGAAGTCGCCGCCACACGGGCGCGACGATGCAAAGGTAGCGAGTGTCTGAGGCAGGAATCCTGAAGGGACGTTTACTCGTCGTCGCCTTCGAGGGCTGGAACGACGCGGGTGAAGCCGCGAGCGGAGCGGTGAGCACCCTCAAAGATTTGCTCGATCTGTATCCGATCGCCGAGATCGACACCGAGCGTTATTTCGACTATCAATTCAATCGGCCCACTGTCACCCAGGATGCCGATGGCAATCGCCTGTTGGTCTGGCCGAGTGTGCTGACCTACGGTCCGACCACCGTTCTCGCCCAGCGTTCGCCGGGGATCGCCGAGGACGCAGAGCTCGACGTTAGCGCAGATAATGCGTCGAACATCTACCTCCTGCTCGGCACGGAGCCGTCCCGCAACTGGAAGAGCTTCACGGCGGAGATCATGGCCACCATCACCGAAAATTCGATCGCGGGAGTCGTCTTTCTCGGAGCGATGCTTGCGGATGTGCCGCACACCAGGCCCATTTCGGTCTTTGTGAGCAGCGAAAACCCCGACGTGCGCCGCGAGCTCGGCGTCGAGAGAAGCTCCTACGAGGGTCCGGTCGGGATCCTCTCGGTGTTGGGCGAGGCCGCGGAGAAGGCAGGCATTCCCACCGTCTCGATCTGGGCATCCGTGCCCCACTACGTGCACAACGCACCGTCGCCCAAGGCCACGCTCGCAATCATCGACAAGCTCGAAGAGATCATCGACATCGTGATTCCGCGCGGCGACCTCGTCGGTGAGTCTGCGGCCTGGGAAAGCGGGATCGATGTTCTGGCTGGTGAGGACGATGAGATGGCCTCGTACATTTCCCAGCTCGAGCAGGCCCGCGACACCGTCGATTCTCCGGAGGCCAGCGGCGAAGCCATCGCCCAGGAGTTCGAGCGTTACCTGCGTCGACGCGATGGCAAGGCGGATGGGCGCGGGTCGCCTGGGTCGAACGGCCCCGGCGGACCTTCCGGGCCACCCGGTCCCGATGACCATCGCCCACGGGACTAGATGCCCTCATTTCGAGTGACCATGACGATCGGGTCCCTCACCGCTGGCACAGCGCCCCAGTCGGTGGTTCCCGCGGCGGCGGCAGCCGTCCGTGAGCTCACCACCGTTGAGGCCAGCGATCTCGCGATCGTGAGTGGTGCGCCGCGCGTGACGGTTCGTTTCACGGGCGAGGACGACACCGTGCACCGCATCGCACAGCACGCTGTCGATCGCACGAGGAAACTCGCCCAGGTCGTTTCGTGGCGGCTCACCCGTCGAGACGGCGGGCGTTGGTTGGTCGTTGTGCCGCGGGCCGACTGACGCTGCTGACCAATTGACGGTGATGACCGGCTAGCGCTGCAGGCGGATCCCTAACAGGGCGTCGATCGCGGTGATGAGTATCGCGCTCGCCGGGGTCCCGGCGGCGATGTGGGCGTCGATGGCCGCGAGAGCACCCGGGGTGTCAAGGTCGTTGGAGAGGACGTTCCTGAGTTCGGCCA
>JAYTEZ010000296.1:0-12984 GCA_043734805.1 Microbacteriaceae bacterium | reverse complement strand
GAGCCCGTGGTCAGGATGCCGACGGCAACGGTCACCGCGATAACGGCCGTCGTCGCGAAGCTCAGCGCGGTCAGCCAGCGGGGAACGGTGCGAGCTGGTCCGCGCGGGCCGAAGCAGATGCGGTAGACGAACACGGAGGCGATCGAGACGAGGCTGATCGACACCGCGAAGTGCAGACCGACCACGTAGGGGTTGAGTCCCGTGAGCACCGAGATGCCGCCGACGATCGCCTGGGCCGGAATTCCGAGTCCGAGCGCGAGTGCGAGATGGAAGAGGTCCCGGCGCTCCCTGCGGATCCTGAGCACTGCGAGGAAGGCGGCGATCGCGACAATCACGAGGACGAAAGTCAGCATCCGATTGGTGAACTCGATGACGCCGTGGTAGCCGAGCTCGGGAGTCGCGACGAACGAGTCGGCGGTGCAGCGTGGCCAGGTCGGGCAGCCGAGTCCGGATGCCGTGAGCCGGACGGCCCCGCCGGTGCCAACGAGCACGATCTGGAAGATGAGCGAGAGCCAGCCAAGCACCCTCACGCGGCGATCGACGGATGACGGCAGCCATCCATAGGCAACCTTCCGGTACGGTGACATCGGTTCCACGGTTTCTCGGATCCTTTCGAAGGCGATGCCATGGGGAAACAATCCCTGTGACCTCTCCTGTTTTACGCCAACAGAGGGGTCCCGCCCTGTAGAATTAACAGGTTCGAGGGCCGCGCCACAGAGCGCGTCCGACCGGTGCGTTCCAGATTGTTATTTTGGGGCAATCAGGGCAGTTCAGATGACCCGGGCACCGTGGCCCACGTCTTCGAACCAGTTTAGGGTCGAGCCAGTTGAGGGTCGAGCCAGTTAGAGGTACGTGGTGCGTTAGATAAATGCACCACGAGCCCTTCACGATCAATCCTCCGCCTGCACCGCGCCGGTGTGGGTATGGGGGAATGAGAAACCCGCCAAATGGGTTAGTGAAGGGTGGAGAAGAGGTAATGACATGTCAGACATCCTGATCGACCGCCCGGAACTCGAGAGCCTCGGCATCTACGAGTTCGGCTGGTCAGACTCCGACGTCGCCGGGGCATCCGCCAGGCGCGGGATTTCTCCCGAAGTTGTGGCCGACATCTCAGCGCTCAAGAGCGAGCCCGAATGGATGTTGAAGAATCGCCTCAAGGCACTCGCGCTCTTCTACAAAAAGCCCATGCCCGCCTGGGGAGCGGATCTCTCCGGCATCGACTTCGACAACATCAAATACTTCGTGCGTTCGACGGAGAAGCAGGCCCAGACCTGGGACGACCTGCCGGACGACATCAAGAACACCTACGAAAAGCTCGGGATTCCCGAGGCCGAGCGCCAGCGCCTCGTTTCCGGTGTCGCGGCGCAGTACGAGTCCGAGGTCGTGTATCACACGATCAACAAGGATCTCGAGGAGCAGGGCGTCATCTTCATGGACACCGATACCGCGCTTAAAGAACACCCGGAACTCTTCAAGGAGTACTTCGGTACGGTCATCCCGGCCGGTGACAATAAGTTCGCGGCGCTCAACACGTCAGTCTGGTCCGGAGGATCGTTTGTGTACGTGCCGAAGGGCGTGCACGTGCAGATCCCGCTCCAGGCCTACTTCCGCATCAACACCGAAAACATGGGCCAGTTCGAGCGCACGCTCATCATCGCCGACGAAGGCTCGTACGTTCACTACATCGAAGGGTGCACGGCCCCGATCTACAAGTCGGACTCGTTGCATTCCGCCGTTGTCGAGATCATCGTGAAGAAGAACGCCCGCGTTCGGTACACGACCATCCAGAACTGGTCGAACAACGTCTACAACCTCGTGACCAAGAGAGCGATCGCCCACGAGGGCGCGACCATGGAATGGATTGACGGCAACATCGGTTCCAAAGTCACCATGAAGTACCCGTCCATCTACCTCGTCGGCGAGCACGCGAAGGGCGAGACCCTGTCCGTCGCGTTTGCGGGCCCCGGACAGCACCAGGATGCCGGCGCCAAGATGATCCACATGGCTCCCTACACGCAGTCATCAATCGTCTCGAAGTCGATCGCCCGCGGCGGCGGTCGCACGGCCTATCGCGGCGAGGTACGAATTGCCCAAGGTGCGCACCACTCCGCAAACACCGTGCGATGTGACGCCCTGCTCGTTGATGCAATTTCCCGCTCGGACACCTACCCGACGACGGATGTTCGCGAGGATGACGTACAGATGGGCCACGAGGCCACTGTCTCCCGGGTCAGTGCCGAGCAACTTTTCTACCTGCAATCCCGTGGAATGCCCGAGGACGAAGCAATGGCTATGATCGTCCGCGGCTTCATAGAGCCGATCGCGCGGGAACTTCCGATGGAATATGCACTAGAACTCAACAAGCTCATTGAAATGGGCATGGAAGGCAGTGTCGGATGACCTTCCTCCTCACGTCGGAAGGAACCGTCGGCTAGATGTCTGCCCGCGCAACGCTTGTAACGCCCCCCGCCAGTCCCAACAAATCCAACGAAACTTCCCACTCGCGGCTTGGTTCCAAGCAACACAGTGATGGCGGCTGGGGTCTTATTCCGATTCAGGTTCGCTCCGCCCGCTTTTCATCATTCGACGTCGACGATTTCGAGCCGGTGACCGGCCACGAGCTTGAGTGGAAGCACACCCCGGTCGCGAAGATCCGACCCCTCCTGGACGGGGTGCTCGACGGCAGCATCGTTCCTTTTCTCGAGGACGGCGCGGATGGCGTGGATGGTGCGACCATCGAGTGGATCGACCGCACGGATGCCCGCATCGGTTGCGCCGGGAAGCCGGAGGAACGGGCATCCGCCAACGCGTGGAGCAGCTTCGAGAAGGCTCTCGCGATCACCATCACGAGCGAGGATCCGGTCGAGGTCACCGTCACCCGCTCCGCGCTGGGGAGCACCGCTCGTGCCGCCCACACCGTCATCGTGGCCGAACATCACAGCCGCGGAACCGTTGTGCTGCAGAACAGCGGACCTGCACTGCTGAGCGAGAACGTCGAGATCATGGTCGGAGATGGTGCGGAACTCACCGTCGTCACCGTGCAGGAATGGGATGACGACGCGATCCACCTCGCCAGCCACTTCGCCGAGATCGGTCGTGATGCTCGACTCAAACTCGTTTCGATCTCGCTCGGCGGCTCGGTCGTGCGAGTCAACCCGTCGACTCACCTCTCGAGCGTTGGCGGGCAGGTCGAGATCTTCGGCCTGTATTTCGCGGACACCGGCCAGCACCTCGAACAGCAGGTTTTCGTGAACCACGACGCACCGAACACGAAATCGCGGGTGAGCTATAAGGGCGCGCTCCAAGGCGCCGGCGCTCACACCGTCTGGGTGGGTGACGTTCTCATTCGTCCGACGGCCTCCGGCACCGACAGCTACGAACAGAATCGCAACCTGCTGCTTACCGACGGTGCCCGGGCGGACTCGATCCCGAATCTCGAAATCGAGACCGGCGACATCGCTGGCGCCGGACACGCGAGTGCCTCCGGTCGTTTCGATGACGAGCAGTTATTTTACCTGCAGGCCAGGGGCATCCGGGAAGATGAGGCACGTCGCCTCGTCGTTCGCGGATTCCTTTCAGAGATCGTGCAGAAGATCGGCTCCCCGGAGCTGGAGAACCGGTTGCACGACGCAATCGAGGCCGAACTCGTGGTGAGCAAACTGGGCTCAGCATGACCGTCAGGATCTGCGCAGAAGAGGACATCGAACTCGGCTCGGCCGTGCGGGTCGTCATCGACGGAACCCCCATCGCGGTCGTGCGCGACTCAGCCGGTGTCGTGCACGCGATCGGTGACACTTGCACCCACGGCGACATCTCGCTTTCGGAGGGCTTCGTCGAAGACGATACCCTCGAGTGTTGGGCCCACGGCTCGAAGTTCTCTCTCAAGACCGGTAGGCCGATCACACTTCCGGCATACGAGCCGGTTCCCGTATTCGCCGTTTCCATTGTCGACGGCGACGTATACATCGACCCGACGCCCATCATCAGTGCGTGAACAAGCAGCGCCCTAACAAGCGCCTTTACTAGCAGAGCCCGGAAGGAAACCCCCAGAAACATGTCAGTACTGGAAGTCAAAGACCTGCACGTCAGCGTCGAAACCGATCAGGGCACCAAGCACATCCTCAATGGTGTCGACCTCGTGGTGAACGAGGGGGAGATCCACGCGATCATGGGGCCGAATGGCTCGGGCAAGTCGACGCTCGCCTACACGATCGCCGGGCATCCGAAGTATCACGTCGAGAGCGGATCGGTCACCCTTGACGGTCAGGACCTGCTCGCCATGACCGTGGATGCCCGCGCCCGCGCCGGCCTGTTCCTTGCGATGCAGTATCCGGTCGAGATTCCCGGTGTTGCCGTTACCAATTTCCTCCGCACGGCAAAGACGGCCATCGACGGTGTGCAGCCCTCGATCCGCACCTGGACGAAGGAGGTCACGGAGGCCATGAAGGGTCTGCGGATGGACACCTCGTTTAAGGACCGCAACGTCAACGAAGGCTTCTCCGGCGGCGAGAAGAAGCGTCACGAAATTCTTCAGCTCGAGCTGCTCAAACCGAAGTTCGCCGTGCTCGACGAAACCGACTCTGGCCTCGACGTCGACGCTTTGAAGATCGTCGCGGAGGGCATCAACCGGGCCAAAGCCAACACGGGCCTTGGGCTGCTGCTGATCACCCATTACACGCGGATCCTGCGCTACATCACGCCCGACTACGTGCACGTCTTCGTCGACGGTCGCGTCGCCGAGCAGGGTGGTGCCGAGCTGGCGGACCGCCTCGAGAACGAGGGTTACGATCGCTTTCTCGCCGACGCCAACCTAGGCTAGACGCATGGCAGTCGCACTCGAACCGCAGCTCTTCGACCAGGTCGAAGAAGCGCTCAAGGACGTAATGGACCCTGAGCTCGGCATCAACGTTGTCGATCTCGGGCTCATTTACGACCTCACCTGGGACGACGAGAACAACGCCCTCATCGTCAGCATGACGCTCACATCAGCCGCTTGCCCGCTCACCGACGTGATCGAAGAGCAGACAGCACAGGCGCTCGACGGGGTCGTCGAGCAATTCCGGATCAACTGGGTCTGGATGCCGCCGTGGGGCCCGGAGAAGATCACCGATGACGGCCGCGACATGATGAGGGCTCTCGGCTTCTCCATGTAGTTCAGCGGTCGGGTGTTCAGCGGCTGGGTGTTCAGCGGCTGGGTGTTCAGCGGTCAGCTTTCGAAGTAGAGGTGCCGGTGCAGCCGACATCCGTCGTTGAACGGCGCGGTGCAGGAGGGGCAAGCGTGCACCCCCAGGTAGCTGTTGATGCTCAGTTCGGTCGAACAGACGCCGCAGAGGATCGCCTTCTGGTCGTGATCGGCCACCGGCCACTGCCGGGCCGTGTGGATCTCCGATTGTTCATGGCACAGGTGGCACGGGTAGTAGCGACGGCAACAGAAGAATTTGATCGCGATGACATCTGTGGCTGTTCCATAGTGAACGCACCTGGTCTCGTCGTCGATGGTGTTCCCATACACGATCATTCGATGCCTCGAGCGGTGAGGGCATCCGCGAGGTCGTCCGAGTGTTTCAGCGACATGACGAGGAGCGGTACCGCGAAGGTTCGAAGTCTGACCGGGGCGCCCCGGGCGCGCTGCGCGTCGCGGATGGCGGTGGCGAACCCGGTGATGACGGGAATGGCCGTGATCGTCAGCGCCAGCAGCAGGCCGATGCTTGCCGGGTTGACCCCGAACCGCCGAAGCGGTGCCAGCGCCCGTTCCGTCGCGTCAAGCAGGGCCGGAATACGGGTCGTGAGGGTGATGAGGGCAGCCAGAACGATCACCACGAGCACGCGGCCGGTGTTGGTCACGGCCACGGGCACGGGCAGAAACAGCACCTGGGTGAGCAGCATGACCACGATGACCCACCGTACGGCGAGGATCTGCCGAAGGAGGGTACCCACCCCGAGTCCGGCCAGCAGATAGAGACAGACGGCGACCACTCCGGCCACCGGGAGAGCCCAGCCGCTGCCTGCCGAAAGTGCGATTGCGAGCGCGATCAGTGTGAACACGAGCACTTTAAGGCCGGCAGGCATCCGGTGAATCACGCTCGTCCCATGGCGATACAACATGATCATGCGTGATCACTCTCGTAATGAGCGATGACAGTGCGGGGGTCGCCATGCTCGAGTAGCCGCCCGCCTTCGAACCTCAGCACAATATCGCAGCGGGCGGCCAGGCGCAGATCGTGAGTGACGAGCACGAGTTGCTGCGGAAGTTCGTCGAGCAGCTGATTGCCGATCCGTCGGCTATTCGACGCGTCGAGGAGTGCGGTCGGTTCGTCGGCGACGATGAGATCCGGCTCGCCGATGAGGATCGCGCCGAGAGCAAGGAGCTGTTTCTGCCCACCGGAGAGGCTGTGAGTCGGCGCTTCGGCATGGGCCGCGAGATCGAGCGCGTCAAGCGTGGACAACACTCGATCGTCGATCTCGTGGCGGGGGAGTCCTCGACCGCGCAGCGAGAATGCGAGATCTTCGGTTACCGTCGGCATCACGATCTGGGAGTCCGGGTTGCTGAAGATGAAACCCACCCTCCGACGGAGCTGTTTTCCCTCGCGCACGGGGTCCAACCCATGAACTCGCACGCTGCCGCTGCTCGCCGTGACTAGCCCGTTGAGCATCCGGGCGAAGGTCGACTTGCCAGAACCGTTTGAGCCGATGACGGCGATGCGTCTCTGATCGAGTCCAATCGAGACGTCCGCCACCGCGATACGCCCCGCGAAGTCCACCGACACCGCATCGAAGACGATCTCCCGCCGCGCCGTCACCGCACGACCTCGAACAGCGCCGCGACGCCCATCCCGCCGCCGACGGCCGCGGTTGCGATTCCCAGGCTCCCCGCCGGGGCGTTCTCCCGCACGAGACGGGAGAAGAGCCGCACGACGCTGACAGCTCCACTGGCACCCCAGGGATGCCCGAGCGCGAGAGCTCCGCCGCCCGCACAGACCCGGCGATCGACGAAGTCGTCTCGAGCAAGGCCGAGCAACTGCAGAACGGCCAGGGTCTGAGCCGCGAACGCTTCGACGATCTCGAAGGCGGCGAGATCCTCGAGAGTCACGCCCGCTTCGGCGAGCACACGGGTGACCGCTGCCACCGGACCGATCCCCGGAAACGCCGGATCGCAGCCGACCGTCGCATGCGCCAGCATGGCGAGTCCCGGTGCGTCGCCACGCGCACCCCTCGGCAGCATCGCGACGACAGCGGCCCCGTCGCTGATCCTGCACGAATTACCCCCGGTCACCGTGCCGTCAGCCTCCCCGGCAGCGGTGGGGAACAGCGCGGGAAACCGGCGAAGCATGGCGGGCATCCGCGCGCGCGCACTGTCGTCGAACCGCACCCCGTCGATCTCCACCATCTCGTCGTCGAAGCCACCCCGGTCGCGCTGGGCGACGGCAAGGCGGTGACTCCGCGCCGCGTAGGCATCCTGGCGATCCCGGCCGATGCCGTACCTGAGCGCGAGACTCTGCGCGGCGGGCCCCATCTCCGGATCGGGAAAGCCGGTCGGAGCGAATGGTGCGCGTGCGTAGGCGACGCCGTCGGCTAGCCGAAGCGGTGCGGTCGAGGCGCTTTCGGCGCCACCAGCGAGCTGCAGGCGGTCGTCCCCGGCCCGGATGGCATCGCCAGCGCTGATGATCGCGGACAAACCACTGCCACACTGCCGATCGACGGTCATTCCCGGCACGGTGACGTCGAGCCCCGCCGCGAGCGCCGACAGCCGGGCGATGTTCCCGCCCGGTCCCATGCAATTGCCCAGGATCACATCCCCAACGGATGGGCGCGAACCGGTGGTGCGGGCAGCGTCGGCGAGGCACTCCCGGATCACGGGCGCGGCCAGCTGGTCCGCGGTGATGCGGGCGAGCCGCATCCCGCGTGTCGAAATCGGGCTCCGCCGCGCCGCAACGACGATGGGTGCGCGGTGGTCAGTCAAGCCTGGTCACCTTACCGTTCACGACGTCGTGTTGGATGCGGGCGCGGGCAGGCTTCCCGGCAGCGGTACGGGGCAGCCGTTCCGTCCAAAACCAGCGTCGAGGGAGGTGGGAGAGTGCAAGCCGGGTGCCCGCCTGTTCCCTGAGTTCGCGCACCGACGGCAACGCCCGCCCGGTGCTGGTTTCGAGCAGCGCGCCGACCAGGTAGCCGACCCCGGCGTTCGGAAGTCCGAAGACGACCGCATCCTCGATTCCGTCGATCATGCGAAGCGCAGCCTCGACATCTTCCGGCACGACGGTGGCCGCCGCCGTCAGGATCGCGCCGTCCTTTCGCCCCCGGAAGCGCAGGGGCCCTAATGGATCGCCATCGACCAGGTCGCCGACGGTCGCCCAGCCCTGCGCATCCCGCCGCAGCGAGCCCGCAGCGCCGAGGTAGCCGGACGCGGCGTACGGCGAACGCACCCACAATTCGCCCGCATCGATGCGAAGCTCGGCACCGGGAAACGGGCGGTGTCCCAGTCCATCGGCATCGACGGCAACGAACGAGAGTTCGGCAGCACCGTAGTAGGAGATCACGCGGATGCCCAGAGCTTCGGCACGTTCCCGCAGGCTGGCATCAAGCTGTGCGCCACCCACGAGCGCCGTACGCAACCGGTGTCGAGTGGCGCCACCCTCGATCGACTCGACGACGGCGCGGAGTGCCTGCGGAGTGCCGTGCAGTGCGGTCGCGTGTTCCAGATCGGCAGAGCCGACGCTGTGCCCGCTCGGAAGGACGACGCCAGCCCCGACCGATCGCGCGTGGGCGACGGAAAAGAGAGACATCGAGGATGACAGTGGTGCCGGGAGGTACACACTGTCGTAGGCGGTGAGCTCCATCAGCTCGGTCACGGCCGGAAACGACGCGGACCACGAATTCTCCGAGCGCAGGATCACCCGAGGCGTGCCGCTGCTCCCCGAGCTGAACGCCGCCCAGGCCGTGTCGGGGGCGACAGCGGCCTCATCGGCCAGCACCCGCAACTCGGCCCAGAATTGAGCATCCCAGCGGTCATCGCCGAGAAGAGGAATTGCTCCGGATGCCCGCGCAGCCAGCGCGACGATCAGTGACTGGATCCGGTCGCGCTCGAGGATCGGGACGAGGCACCCCGACACGAACTGGCGTTCGGTCCCGACCCGAAGAACGACGTCGCAGAGTTGCGACTCGGTCAACGAAACCGGGCCGCAGCGCACCGCGACGTGATCGTCGTTCACTCGGTTCTCGCGCCCCGCTCCGCCGGTGCAACCGTATTCTGCGGCACGACCGTATCGTGCGGCGCGACCGTATCGTGTGGCGCGACCTTGAGTTCGGGGGGAGTCGCCCGTGCGCCACGATCGAAAGCCCGCGGGTAGGCCCGCCAGAGCGCGAGCGTGACGATCGTGGCGACCACGACCTTGACGAGATCGCCCGGAACGAACACGGCGCTTGACAGGGCGGTCGTGGCGAGCGGGAGTCCGGTGATGAGGGACTGGAACGGGATCCCGAGCGCGTACACGACGACGATGCCTCCGACGAAGCATCCGAGGGCGGTACGCCACCAGGTGGGTTTGCGGGTGTCGGCGCGCACGATGGCACCGATCACGAAGGCTCCGACGATCCAACCGATCAGATAGCCCACCGAGGGTCCCGCGAACACGGCGATTCCTCCACGGCCTCCCGACAGCAGCGGCAGCCCCACGAGCACCAACAGCTCGAATACCGCAACGGCGGCCGCCCCGCGCCAGGAGCCCAGTATCGCGCCGGCAAGCATTACACCGAGGGTCTGCGCGGTGATCGGAACGGCCCCACCAAAGACCGGTATCGCCCCGGGGATTCCGAGCACGGCGAGGATTGCCGCGAAGACCGCGATCCTGGTGATGTCGCGGATGTCTGTTCCGACCCGATTTGCCATGGTGAAACCCTCAATTCTTCGTGTGGCCGGTGCCACGAGTGCCCGAGCGGAGCAATCATGAACGGTGTTCACCTGAACGGTGTTCAAGTCACTGATACACTACCGACACCATGACGAAAACAGAAAACGTCGGCGCAAAGTACCCTCGCCACACCCGCGCTGATGTCGTTGCTGCGGCCCTGAGCATCCTCGATGAGCATGGCCTGCCCGACCTGACCATGCGACGACTTGGTGCGACGCTCGACGTGCAGCCCAGCGCCCTGTACTGGCACTTCGCAAACAAGCAGACGCTTCTCGCGTCGATCGCCGACCAGATCGTCTCCCGTGCGCGTGCCGTGCGCGCCGACGACGACGACTGGAAGAGCGCGACCCGCGCAGAGACCTACGCCCTTCGCGACGCCCTTCTGGCATTCCGGGACGGTGCGGAAGTTGTCTCGAGCACGCTGGCGCTCGGCCTCGGTGCCGGCCTGCCGCTGAAACTGCTTTCCGACTCCATCGAGAAGGGTGGCTTCGACCGACGGACCAGCGGAATCGCCGCCGCCGCTCTGCTGCACTTCATCCTCGGCCACGTCTCGCACGAACAGCAGAGACTTCAGGCCGACAGTCTCGGCGTCGTGACGGAAGCGTATTCGGTCGACCCAACGGATGCCGCCGTTGTGCCGCAGGGTCTCGAGGCATTCGACTTCGGAATCATCCTTCTGCTTGCGGGACTCGAACTCCACCAGCCAGGCCAGCACGAAGTCGGCGTGACCGCGAGGAAATATACTAGAGATTGACCCCCTCCCTCCCGTCATCGCGAGATGACTAAAGCAATTGGACTCTGCCTGTGCTCAGCGTGCACGACCTCGAACTGCGTGTTGGCGCACGCATGCTCATGGAGGGCGTCACCTTTAGAGTCGAACGCGGCGACAAGATCGGCTTGGTCGGTCGTAACGGCGCCGGTAAGACGACACTCACGAAGGTGCTTGCCGGGGAAGAGCTCGCGACCGGTGGAACCATCGAACGCTCCGGCGAGGTTGGCTACCTGCCTCAAGACCCGCGCTCCGGCAATCCGGAAGACCTCGCTCGCACTCGCATCCTCGACGCTCGGGGACTCGGCCAGCTCGTGATCGGCATGGAGAAGACTGCCCTCGACATGGGAGACGCGGATGCCACCGTGGCGGCGAAGGCGATGAAGCAGTATGGCGAGCTGCAGGACCGTTTCATGGCGCTCGGCGGCTACGCGGCTGAGGCCGAGGCCGCGTCCATCGCGAGCAACCTGAGCCTTCCTGACCGTATTCTCGACCAACCGCTCTCGACGCTTTCGGGTGGCCAGCGTCGCCGCATCGAGCTCGCGCGCATCCTGTTCTCCGGAGCGGACACCATGCTGCTCGACGAACCGACCAACCACCTCGACGCCGACTCGGTCACCTGGCTCCGCGAGTTCCTGAAGAACTTCCAGGGTGGCCTGATCGTGATCAGCCACGATGTCGAGCTCGTTGAGAACACCGTCAACCGCGTCTTCTACCTCGATGGTAACCGCCAGGTCATTGATATTTACAACATGAACTGGAAGAACTACCAGCGCCAGCGAGCCGCCGATGAGGAGCGCCGCAAGAAAGAGCGCGTCAACGTGGAGAAGAAGGCCGGCGTGCTGCAGTTGCAGGCGGCCAAATTCGGGGCAAAAGCATCGAAGGCCGCCGCAGCCCACCAGATGGTGCGACGCGCCGAGAAGATGCTCGCCGGCCTCGACGAGGTGCGTGCCGTCGATCGGGTAGCCAAGCTGCGGTTCCCTGATCCCGCGCCCTGTGGGCGTACGCCGCTCATGGCGTCCAATCTCTCCAAGAGCTACGGTTCGCTCGAGATCTTCACCGCCGTCGATCTCGCGATCGACCGTGGATCGAAAGTCGTGATCCTCGGGTTCAACGGCGCAGGAAAGACCACCCTGCTTCGCATCCTCGCGAGCGTCGACAAGCCGGATACCGGCCAGCTTGAGCCCGGCCATGGACTGCGGATCGGGTACTACGCGCAGGAGCACGAGACCATCGACGTGAAGCGCTCGGTGCTGCAGAACATGGTCTCGTCGTCGCCTAACATCACAGAGACCGAGGCGCGCCGCGTTCTCGGCTCGTTCCTGTTCTCGGGGGACGACGCCACCAAGCTCGCCGGGGTATTGTCCGGTGGCGAGAAGACCCGCCTTGCCCTGGCGATGATCGTCGTCTCTGGCGCGAACGTGCTTCTTCTCGATGAGCCAACAAACAACCTCGACCCGGCAAGCAGGCTCGAGATCCTCGACGCCCTGGCAAACTATTCGGGTGCCGTTGTGCTGGTGAGCCACGACGAGGGCGCGGTGGAGGCGTTGAACCCCGAGCGCGTGCTCATTCTGCCCGATGGCACAGAAGATCTCTGGAACCGCGACTACGCGGAGCTGGTCGCGCTGGCCTGATTAGCGGTGCGGCGTGGTCTCGAGGATCTCGTCTTCGACCTCGCTGTCGCTCCGCGGCTTCGTGAGCTTCTTCCGCTCCCGCAACTCGGCGCGCTCCTGCTCCTCGGGATCGTCGGCATTCCGCATCCGGTATTCCTGCCGAATCGCGTAAGCGAGTCCAAAGAATGCCATGATGCCAAACAGCACCCACTGGATCGCATAGGAGATATGCAACCCCTCGTCGAGTTCGGGTTGCGGCATGGCGCTCGGGCGCGTTTTCGCCGCCGGACTTTCGGAGACCATGAGCCCGTATGCGCCCGTATAGGTCGGCTTGTCGACGAGTTGGGCCACTTCGGGTAAATGCACCGTTGCGATTTGGCCCCTCGTTGCCGACCGGCCCTGAAGGGTGGGCTCCCCGGCCTGCAGCCGAACCACGACCGTGATGCTGCCGCTCCGCGGCTTGGGGATGTTGTCGGGGGAGTCCTGGTGGCTGCCGATCGGCACATACCCGCGATCAACGACGAAGACCGTGCCGTCCGCGAGAAGAAGAGGATTCAAGACCTCGAAACCAGGCTGGCCATTCAGGGGTCGGTTGCGTACGAGAATCTGGGCGTTGGGCAGGTAGCTGCCGGACAGTATGACCTGACTCCATTGCTGGGTAGCACTGAACGATGCCAGGGTCGGCAGCACTTCGCCG
>JAYTEZ010000295.1:0-2826 GCA_043734805.1 Microbacteriaceae bacterium | reverse complement strand
ATCTCGCTCGCGATGGCGATAACGTTGCGCTCGTTGCGGCCCGTCGCGAGCAGGAAGATGTCCGTTAGAGGAAGCGGACCGGAAACGTCGAGAGCGACCAGATCTTCGGCCTGCTTGGAATCGGCAGCTGTTGCGGCAAGCTGGAGGAGTTCACGGGCATGGTCGGTCGCAGTCACAGGATCCTTAGGAAAGAGGCGAACAGAGAGGCAGAAGAAGTCACAGGTTACTTGAAAATCCCGAAAATCATCCCGGCGACGAGAAGCACAACGACGCCGACGGCCATGGCCGCCGCTGCGATGGTGAGAATCATGGGGAGTCGGCTGTTATGGCGCGGTTTCATCGAGTTGATGACATCGCCCGAGGCCGTGTTCGTGCTGATGGCTCGAATGGCGCGCACCGGCGCTGAATCCGGCTCCGAGTCTTCGCGGTCATCCGCAGCGAGCAGAGTGTCGACATCGGAATGGTCGTACCTGGCCGGGTGCACCCCCGTCGTTCCCATGCTGCTCGGCAGGCTGATGGATCCGGTGATGAGAATCTCGCCTGTGCCGCTCAGCGGGCTCATTATGTCGTCGACGGTAGGAATGGACGGTAGCACCAGGGCGCTTGTCGTAATGGCACCGCTCGTTGCAGCGATATCGCGGCTGAACGTGCTTTCGTGCACCTGCTCGTCGTCGTCAATGGACGCCTGGGTCGACCAGTGACCGACGGGAGGCGCGTAGGTGGGTGGAGTTTCCGGTTCCCGGAGGAAGGAATCGAACGGGTTTAAGAAGTTGGCGACAGGCTCGACCAGCGGCTCCGGCTCGATTCTCTCCGAGAAGGATTCGGCGGGCACCTGGGCAGGGGTATGGGTCGGGAATAGAAGCTGCTCGAACCCGGGTACGGCGATGGCCCCGACCGCTGCCGACTCTTCTTCGGGCTCCAGCTCGGCAATGATCGGCGCTTCTGATTCAGCCCCGTCCTCGACTGGAGCGGTGACGACCTCGAACTCGGCGAGGGCGCCGGTGAGTGCATACGACTGATCGAGTTGCGACTCCACGGCTGGTTCGCGAATCCGGTCGCGGAAGCGCGGTCGCTCCGCGAGTGCCTCGACAACCGGCGGTACGTCGACCGGAAGGGCCAGCTGCGCCTCAACCGGAACTGCCGATGCCCCCTCGACATCGTGTTCCGGCTCATCCGTCGCCAGCGCGAATCCGCCAAGTCCGAGCGCTCGTAGTTCGCGACGAGTGCGGGTGTATTGCATGACCGGTTCATCGTCGTCCAGGGAGTCCGTATCGAGTGCCGGACTGCTCAAGTTGTCAACCGGCGCGGCAACTTCTGGCACCGAAACGTCGAGCGGAGCGTCAGGAGCATGGCCCGCCTGCGTGTGATAGTCGAGTTCGCCAGCACCCTGCTGGGGTGCCGCTGACGGAGCCCAGTTCGAGGGAGGATTCGCGGCAGAGAACGAAGAACGACGACCCTCTGGGCTGAAGTCACGAACCCGATAGGTCTGCTGCGCGCTCGACGGTGAATCGGCGGCGAGCCGCTGGATGTCGAACTCGCCAGTGGGCGGAACCTGCGGCTGTTCCGGGACGGCAGCAACCGAGCGGCTTCGGAACGATGATGCCTCGTAGCTCGGCACCCGGGGGCGGGCATGGGTGGAGTAGTTAAGAGGCTCCGCGTTAAGAGGCTCCGCGTTAAGAGGCTCCGCGTTAAGAGGCTCCTGGTTGATCGGTTCCGGAGCGGTTCCGCCGCCATCAGGCTGGCTCGCGGACTGCGGCAATGCCTGCTGGACTCGACGGCCGCTCGCGATCGCGGCATCCGGCCGACTGTCAGCTGACTGCTGCGAAGTCGCCGCTCGGCGCGCATCCGCGTCCCATCCCTCGCGCGGAAAACCGCCGAAGGGGGGCTGCTCGTCCGGGTTTTGGGCAGGGCTCCCCTGTGTATCGACGGTGTCGCCGCGTTCAGTTTGCCGTACCTGCCGCCTGCTTACGGGCGGCTGATCTTGCCACGCTGTCATGTTGAACTCCGATACAAGTGGTGTTTGGAAATGTATTGAACAACACCATCCGGGACCAAATACCACACCGGGAAACCCCGGCTTACCCTGCTGCGACAATCAGTGGAGGAAATTGCGAGCGCGGGCACTTCTAGCAAGCTTACGTCCGACTCCGACAAACCGGAAATAGTGAGCGGATGCCCCGGCCGCGACACCGCGACGAAGTGGGCGAGAGACCACAGCTCTTTCACGTCTTTCCACTCGAGAATCTGCGCTATCGCGTCTGCTCCCGAAATGAAGTACAGCTCGGCGTCCGGGCGTTCCGCGTGAAGATCGCGAAGGGTGTCGATCGTATAGGTAGGACCGTCGCGATCGATGTCGACCCGGCTCACCATGAAGTTCGGGTTAGCAGCCGTCGCGATCACGGTCATCAGATAGCGATGCTCAATCGCGGTGGCGCCGGGCTTCTGGTAGGGCTGACCGGTCGGCACAAAGATCACTTCGTCGAGCCCGAAAGATTGCGCGACCTCGCTCGCTGCCACGAGGTGTCCGTGATGAATCGGGTCGAAGGTTCCACCCATTACACCAATTTTGACGCGACGCGCTGCGCCTTCGGCCATGATCGACCCGAACCTAGTGGTGGTCGGTTCCGTGAGCGTGAACTGAACCCTTGACCTTGTGGCTGTGGCGATTCGCCACGTCGCGGAAGCTCCACACGACGAAGCCGAGCGCGACGAACGCGGCGGCAGCAATGACCGGGAACACCCAGTTGGGAAAAATCAGGGTTACGGGAGCTATTTCAGCAACCAGAGCAATCGTGCTCAGCAACGAAATCCACCAGCCTTCTTGTC
>JAYTEZ010000294.1:0-3684 GCA_043734805.1 Microbacteriaceae bacterium | reverse complement strand
TACCGTGCCGCCAAAGTGGTGAACGGTGCCGTATCGGCGACGAGCTTGTCGACCCCGTTGGTTCCGAACCCGATCATCTCGCTGTAGGTGCAGAAGAGATAGATCAGGCCGACGAAAAGTAGCGATAAAAAGATGCCCCGGGGGATGTTGCGGCGCGGATTGCGCACTTCTTCACCCAGCGTGGTGGCGGCCTCGAAGCCCACAAAGGAGAGGATGCCGAAGGTCATTCCGAGCGCTAATCCGGAGAGCCCGGTGGGCGACGACGTTGGGGAAAGCGGGGCAAGCGTCAGGCCGTTCGCGCCGCCCTGTGCGAGGACGATCGCGCTCAGGAGCACAATCACACCGACTTCGACGGCAAACAGGACCGCGGCTGTCCTCAGCGAACCGGTGATTCCGCGCAACGACAGGAAGACCATCAGGATGATGAAGAAGGCCGAGATGATGGTCCAGTGGATGTGCACGCCGTAGCTGGCGAGGACGTCCTGGGTGTAGATGCCGATCAACGCAAGTTCGGCTGGCACAAGCAGGGCGTACGCGACGAACATGAGGCCGCCGGTGACGAAACCGCTGCGGGCACCAACCCCACGCGAAACGTAAGTGTAAAAGGATCCGGCGCTCGGAAACTTGCGGGCCATCTCCATGATGCTGCTGGCCAGGACCAGCATCACCACCAGAGCCAGCACAAAGACAAACGGGGTCGCGGCTCCCGCGGTGGAAGCGACTACCTGCGGATTGAAGTACACCGACACGGCCGGGCCCATGAGCGCTGCGGACATGATGACCGCGCCACCCAAGCCGACTGCGTTGGTGCGGAGGGCGGTTCCAGCGGCCATCAAAACTCCTCATCGTCGTTGATTGGGACGTTGCAGATGTCAGGGGTTGCTGCGACGGCGCGTCAAATGATGATGCCGTCAGGCGGGCTGGGGCTGAGGGAACCCGCCATTGGTCCGAGGACACCGGTTGACATCCGCTGGTCGAGCTGGGCAGGTCAGGTCAGGTCAGGGCATGTCTGGCAGGTCAGGGCAGGTCAGGTCAGGGCATGTCTGGAAGGTCAGGGCATGTCTGGCACGTCTGGCACGCCCTAGCTTGCCTGACGCCGCCGCTGGAGGCCTCGCAGGGCTGCGCTCTTGGAGGGCATGAGCCGTGGCATCCGCTCGGGGTCGACGTCCGCTGGTGGAATCAGCCAATAGCCGGAGTCGTCACGCACGATGTCCCAGTGGTTGTTGTGCAGGAGCATATGGTGATGTCGGCACAGCAGGATTCCGTCGGCCAGATCGGAGCGGCCCCTGTCGCGTACCCAGTGTTGAACGTGGTGGGCTTCGCACCAACTGGGCGGGCGATCGCAGTCGCCAAACATGCACCCACCATCACGGGCGGCGAGGGCGATGCGCTGACGGCTGGAGAATAGGCGCTGTTCGCGGCCGAGGTTGATTGCCTGGCCCTGGTCGTCGAAGACGATCGGCACCGTGCCAGAGGTGCAGGCGATCCGTTCGACGGCTTCAATGGAGACCGGGGTTGCTACGCCTTCGATGTGACCGTGGCCGATACGTGTTGCGAGGGCATCCGCGGTGATGAGGACGCGGACGGCGGGGGAGCGAGACCCGATGATGTGGCCACTGTCGGCAAGATCGGTTTCGACGCCGATGCGCAGCAACTGGGTGATCGTGTCGTGCACGTACTGTTCGGTGGTGCGATCATCGGCCGCAATCGCTTCGGCCCAGGCCTTGTCGGCCTTGTCAATAAATCGCGGACCGCCGCGTCGGGGTGCGGTGAGCTTGTCGTAAACGTCGTCCCAGTAAGCGCCGGACTCCAGATCGGGGTCAATTATGTATCGACTGAGGCCGTTCGACCGTCGCACTCGCCGAATTGATCGCTCCTGGTGCATGGCTTGCTCCCGGTCGGCGATCCCGGCTGCGTCGAGGTCATCCCGCAATTCTCGCGCCCGCTGGAGCAGACGGTCGACGTGGAGCTCGGATGCCTCGAGCAGCAGGGTTCGCACCGCGCCGGCCAGTTGCTCGACGGTCACACCGGCGCCCGCCGCATCCGTTGTCCGCTCGCCGAGCCCGTGGCGGATCGCCTTCGCCGACTCCACGGAGAGTGTGCCAGCGTTGACTGCGGCACCGATGGCGGTCAACCATGGCTCGCGCATGACAACGCCATCAGCAATCGGCGCGCCGTCTGGGGACTGTTCGATCAGGGAGTCGTGCACCATGACACCGACTTGCACGAGTGTCGCGGCATCCCGTGCGGTCGAGCCGGTCGTGTGCTGTACCAGCGCCTCCGGGGTGCGGAAACCTTCGCGCTGGGCAAGGCCGTTATAGCCGAGGTCACGACGGGAGCGGTAGCCCACCTCGCCCGCGACAAGCGATGAACACGCGTCGATCGCACGGCGGACCTCCGACAGCGCGCGCTGTGCGGCAAGCAAAGAATCATCATCCAGCCCCCTGACGACCCCGACCGCCACAGGCAGGGTACCCGCCGCAGACCGCACGGCATCGAGCGATGCTGTGAACGTGTCTACGAAGATTGCCATGTATTGATTCTCTCAGATTCGAACATATATGTGAAGAGGCCTCAGGAATCTGTGGAGAACCGAATGCGTGAAGCGCTGTGGAGGAGTGGATGTGCGTCGAGCTCGGGCGGAACCGCTCACCGCCACACTCCTCCCCCCTACCCAGGTATCCGGTCGCCCGCGAGCCCCGCCCATGATCCGGATGCGCGCGAGCTCGTCTCGCCAGCGCAGCATCGTGACGACCCGCCGCAATCCGCGAATCAGATCGTCACGGTCGAGGGTCATCAGTAGCTTTCGAGGGTTTCCCAGTCGATCAGCACATTCCGGTCGGGGAAGGCCTGTGGCACTCGGTCACGCGCGACCGGTACCACGTGGCATCCGGCGTTAAGGGTCCACGACTTGCGCAAAGTGCGGGCAGGGTCACCAGTCCACGACGGCACCGGCAGCCCTTCCTCTCGGAGCCGATGTTCTACCAGACCCGCGAGTGCCGCGTCCCACCACTTCACACCGGTCGACGCCGGCTCGGCGATCGTCGGCATTCTCCTGGGTCCGGTCGCTCAACGTAGTGAGGTTGTAGTAGCGATCCCGCGACGCAAAGTCGCTCAAGAAGGCAAGCACGGCTGCTCCGGTCGGCGTACACGCTGGGTAAGGCTCGACGTTCAATCCGCGTCGATCGGTTATCTCCCCAAGGGTGGCGAAGAGCTTCTCCAGGTCATGATAGCTGCGCGCGGACTTGGTGATGGCGCGAAACTCGTGGTCGGTCGGAAAGGCTCTCATGCTCTCCCGTCGATCAAGGGCGAAGATCAATTTGCCGATCCTCTCCACCCCGATCGAGAGTTCGAAGAATGCCTCGTAGTAACGACCGGGCCGCCCGTGATGGGCGCTACGTAGGGTGGTCATCCCTGACTCCACCAGAGACTTCGCAAGGTGAGCTTCCTGAGTGAGCGCGCGCGTCGCGGCTGGGGGCAGCTTGATCCAAGGGCGAATTGCTCTACTTCCAGTGGACCATCTCGCCACCAACAATGTTGATGAGCAGGGACTCGATGAAGATCACAGTCTCGTCACGGCCCGGCTTGTACTGAGTCGGATGACCGCACCGGTTCCGGAGAATGAGCTTCTCGTCGAGAAGGAGACGAGCGTTCTTGTTGAATAGGCCTGCGTCTTCGCCAAGC
>JAYTEZ010000293.1:0-2666 GCA_043734805.1 Microbacteriaceae bacterium | reverse complement strand
AGCGTGCCGGCCACCCTGCGGATGAGGTCCACGCTGTGTCCCTCACCGTCTGACGGCTTCGAGCGATGCTGGAGCCCTCGAACCGGTCAGCCGGTGGTCGGGCGCGGTACCTTTTCGATGCCGTAAAACCGCTTCTCGAACACGGCTCGCGCGAGTCGGGTCACCCGCAGGTAGTCTTCCTCGAGTTGGGTCGCAGAGCCGGGCGGGTACTCCAACAGGCGTGCAACGCCTTCGAGCTGCTGGCGGTCGGTGGGTAAAACGTCCCCCGTTCTCGCCGTCCACAGGGTCATGGCCGATCGCGCGCGCGAGGCAAACACCCAGGCATCGTGAAGCTTCGCGGCCTCGGGATCTGAAACGAAGCCCTCCAGCCGCGTGACCTCGAGAGCGTTGAGCGTCGAGGTCGTGCGCAGCCCGGGGATCCTCGCCCCGTGCTGCAGCTGGATGAGCTGCACGAACCACTCGATGTCGCTCAGGGAGCCGCGTCCAAGTTTGAGGTGACGAGCCGGATCCGCCGCCTGCGGAAGTCGTTCCGACTCAACCCTGGCCTTGATCCGCTTGACCTCGCGCACATCGTTCTCGGCGATTGCTCGCGGAAAGCGCACCTCGTCGGCGAGAGTCTCGAAATCGGCCATGAGCGCGGCATCCCCCACCGCAGCGCGCGCCCTCAGAAGCGCCTGCGCCTCCCAGGTGAGGGACCAGCGTTCATAATAGGCCCGGTACGAGTCGAGCGATCTGACGATGGGCCCGTTCTTGCCCTCCGGTCGAAGGTTGATGTCCAGGTCCAACGGCAGACGCAGGTCTTCGGTGTGGCGGCCGAGGTCGGCTACTATCAGCTCGGCCCGCGCCTGGGCATCCTGCGCACTCGCGGTCGTTGCACGGTAGACGTACATGACGTCGGTATCCGAACCGAAGCCGAGTTCCTGTCCGCCGTAGCGCCCCATGGCGATGATGGCGAACTCGATCCCATCATCGGCCGGTCGGATGGCACTGAGCAGCCCGGTGAGCATCGCCGTCGTGACGTCGGAAAGCGCACGCCCCAGTTCTTTGACATCGATCTGACCGAGGATCGCACCGATCGCAAGTCGCAACACTTCCCGCCGCCGAGCGGTGCGGAGGGCGTGGGCCGCAGAGCCGACATCGTCGTGCCGGGCAAGGGTAGCCGCAGTCTCATCGTTCATCGCCGCGGGTGTTCGCGGAGTCAGCTCGTCTTCGTGATCGAACCAGGCCGCCGCCTCGGGAATCCGCTCGAGCAGCATCCCGACGAAACGCGATCCGGAGAGCACGTTGGTGAGACGCTTGGCTGCGCCGGACGAGTCACGCAGCATGCGGAGAAACCAGTACGACTCCCCCAGGTCGTCACTGAGCCTACGGAATGCGAGCAGCCCGTAGTCCGGGTCTGCACCGTCGGCGAACCACTGCAACATGACCGGGAGGAGATGCCGCTGAATCGCGGCGCGGCGGGATACTCCACCGGTTAATGCCGCAATATGGGCGAGGGCACCGCGCGGGTCACGGAAGCCGATCGCGGCAAGCCGGGCAATTGCCTGGGTGCTGCTGAGAGCGAAGCCTTCCTCCGGAAGGGCGGCGACGGCGGAGAGAAGGGGGCGATAGAAAAGCCGCTCGTGCAAGCTGCGCACCTCGAGTTTGGTGCGCGACCACTGTTCGGTGAGGTCGGCCGCACTCGGTGCAATACCGCTCGCGCGGGCGAGAATGCGGAGAGCATCCGGGGCACTCGGCATGAGGTGAGTTCGGCGCAGCTGGGAAAGTTGCAGACGGTGCTCGAGCAACCGGAGAAAACGATAGTCGCGGGAGAACTCTGTGGCCTCCGCCCTGCCGATGTAGCCCTGTTCGGCCAGCGCCGCCAGCGCCGCCAGCGTGGCCCGCTGGTGAACCTGGTCGTCGGTCTGTCCGTGAACGAGCTGCAGCAGCTGGATGGTGAACTCGACGTCTCGCAGGCCGCCCGGCCCGAGTTTGAGCTGGTAGTCGAGCTCGGCGCTCGGGATGTTGTCGGTGACGCGTTCCCGCATCCGCTGCACACCCTCGACGAAGTTTTCTCGCGATGCACTGCTCCAGACCTTCGGCGCGACGCTCTCGACATACTGCTCGCCGAGCTCAAGATCACCGGCCAGCGGCCTGGCCTTGAGCAGTGCCTGGAACTCCCAGCTCTTCGCCCAGCGGTCGTAATACGCCAGGTGCGATTCGAGCGTGCGCACGAGCGCGCCGTCCTTGCCCTCCGGGCGAAGGTTCGCGTCGACCTCCCACAGCGCCGGCTCCCTGGCAAAATCGTGGATGCCGCGCATCGTCGCCATAGCGAGTCGCGTCGCGATCTCCACCGCACGGTCATCCGCGACCCCGTCGCTTCCTGCCGCGACGAAGATCACGTCGACATCACTCACGTAGTTGAGCTCGCGAGCCCCGGCTTTACCCATACCGATGATGGCGAGTCGAGTGCCAGCGACCTCGCCGGGCGGAAAATTCACCGTGCCGCGGGCGACGAGGAGCGCGGCGTCCAGCGCCGCCGCCGCGAGGTCGGCCAGCGCGGCCGCGACGATGTCGAGACCGTGCAGGGGGTCCGACTGGCCGAGATCCCAGGCAGCGAGTTGCGCGAGGTGCCGCCGATACCGCGCCCGCAGCTCATTCCAGGCCGCCTCTTCACTGTGAGATTG
>JAYTEZ010000292.1:0-6905 GCA_043734805.1 Microbacteriaceae bacterium | reverse complement strand
CGTCTCGACATCGGCACCCGTCGCTGGGCAGGGGTACCCTTCTACCTCAGGGCGGGCAAGCGGCTCGGTCGACGCGTGACGGAGATCGCCGTGGTCTTCAAGCGCGCCCCGCAATACCTCTTCGCCGAGAGCCAGACCTCGGCGCTCGGCCAAAATGCACTCGTGATTCGGGTGCAGCCCGATGAGGGTGTGACAATTCGCTTCGGCTCAAAGGTGCCCGGCGCCAGCATGCAGGTGCGAGATGTGACCATGGACTTCGGATACGGCCATGCCTTTACCGAGGCAAGTCCCGAGGCCTATGAACGCCTCATTCTCGACGTGCTGCTCGGCGACCCGCCGCTCTTCCCCCGCCACCAGGAAGTGGAGTTGAGCTGGAAGATTCTCGATCCGATCGAGGAGTTCTGGGCAACGCAGGGCCAACCGGAGCAGTATCGCCCCGGCACCTGGGGTCCCGGCTCAGCAGACAAACTTCTTGCCCGCGATGGCCGCGTCTGGAGACGCCCATGATAAGCACAGTCGGGAGACGCCCATGATTGTCGACCTGCCAGACACGACAACGAGCAAGATCTCGAGGTCACTCGTCAAGATTCGTGAGGACGGAGGGGCCGTCGCCCTCGGCCGGGTACTCACCCTCGTCATTTCGACGAAGCTCGGCTGTGAAGAGGAAGCGATCGAGGCGGCAAACGATGCCTCGCGTGAGCATCCCATGCGCGTGATTGTGATCTCCTCGGGCACCGATGACCCTGCGACGGAGGATGATGCGCGCCTGGACGCGCAGATCCGGGTCGGCGGAGATGCCGGTGCAAGCGAAGTCATCGTGCTCAGGGCCTACGGCGATACCGCCTCCGACGAGGAGGGACTGGTCACCGGACTGCTCCTGCCCGACGCGCCCGTGGTGGCGTGGTGGCCGGCAGAGGCGCCCAAGGTCGTATCGGAGTCGCCACTCGGCAGGATTGCCCAGCGCAGGATCACGGATGCCGCCGCACAGCCAAATCCGCGCGCGTTCCTTGGCCACCTCTCCGAGACCTACGCGCCGGGTGACACCGACTTTGCCTGGACGAGACTCACTCTCTGGCGCGCGCAGCTCGCCGCGGTGCTCGACCAGCCTCCGTACGAGCCGATCACGGCTGTCGAGGTGCATGGTTCCCCGGACTCGCCGTCGACCGGACTGCTCGCGGCCTGGCTGCAGATGCAACTTCAGATTCCTGCCAGGCACGAGCTCGTGACGCCCGTGCACGGGGCGAGTGGCATCCAGGGCGTTCGGCTGCACCGGGCATCCGGCGAGATAGAACTCGAACGCACGAGTACCAACATCGTCTCCCTGGTTCAGCCCAACCAGCCGCGCCACGACATTTCGCTCCCGCGCCGGAACCTCCGCGACTGCCTCGCCGAAGAGTTGCGCAGACTCGACCCCGACGACCTGTTCGGCGAGGTCATCCAGCACGGTATTGCCCAGCTCCACAAACCGTTGAGAGTAGCGTCGAAGACAGCCAGGGCCACAAAGAAGTGAGCAACGCCCGCAGGGTGCTCGTGCACCGAGACAAGCAGACGCTGGCGGGGTCGGTCGCCGCACGCTTCATCACCAAGGTCGTCGATCTCCTCGAACAGCAGGCAGAGGTCAACGTCGTTCTCACCGGCGGAACGGTCGGCGTCGCGGTGCTCGGCGCGATCAACGAGTCGCCGGCCAGGGACAGCATCGACTGGTCACGCCTCGTGCTGTGGTGGGGTGACGAGCGCTGGTTGCCGCGGGGAGATGCGGAGCGCAACGACACCCAGGCCCGGGCTGCACTGCTCGATCACGTCGCGCTCCGGCCGGGAAACATTCACTGGTGTCCGGCTCCGGACGAGGGGATCGACCTCACTGAGGCGGCGGCAAGCTATGGCGCGGAACTCGCGGCGGCAGCCGCGAACGGTGCATCGGTTCCTCGCTTCGACATCACCTTTCTCGGCGTCGGGCCGGATGGACACGTTGCATCCCTGTTCCCGGAATCCGCGGGCATCCGGGTGACGGATGCGACGGTCATCGCGGTGCGCAATTCGCCGAAGCCGCCCCCGGAACGTGTGAGTCTCACTCTCCCCGTGCTGAACAGTTCAGATCGCATCTGGCTCGCTCTTGCCGGGGCGGACAAAGCGTCGGCTCTTGGGCTGGCATTGGCGGGCGCAAGCACCCTCGAAGTGCCTGCGGCAGGCGTGATGGGGCGATTGAGGACAGTATTCTTCGTCGACAGCGCGGCGGCCGCTGAGGTTCCGGAAGAGCTCATCACTACCGAGTAGTGATAGTCGAGCCTGTCGAAACCGTGAGCGTGTCGAGGCCTACTGCGGCGTCAGTCGTCCGCGGCGGGCGCGCAATTGCTCGAGCGCCTCATCAAGCAGGGTTACTGCCTCTTCCTCGGTGCGGCGCTCCTTCACGTACGCGAGGTGCGTCTTATACGGCTCAAGCTTGACGACGGCGGGAGGGTTCTCCTGGTCGCGCCCGGCCGGCAGACCGCAGTTGGGGCAGTCCAGGATCTCGGGAATCTCGGTTGGCTCGATCGCGGCGAGGAAGTACGGGCTCTGCTTGTGCCCATTGCCACACCAGTAAAAGACCTGGAGGCGCTCGGCGTGAAAGCCTCTGTCCTGCTCGCCCATCGGGCCCGCACCGACGCGGGACCCACGGATAGCGCTGCCGCCTGAAGCCATCGTTTTCCCTAACCAGTTACGTCGAATTTGGTGATGAGACCGAGGGCAATTATGCAGGAGACCCACACCAGCCCGAGAATGACCGTGATGCGGTTGAGGTTGCGTTCTGCGACACCGGAGGCACCGAGGTTGCTGGTCACACCGCCTCCGAACATGTCGGACAGACCGCCGCCACGACCGCGGTGCAAAAGAATGAGCAGGGTCAGCAGGAGGCTCGTAATACCAAGCACGACCTGCAGGATAACCTGAAGAATTTCCACGAACAGCCTTTCTGGGGCGCGCCGGTCTTCAGTGCAACTGGCCGCTGTTTAGTATAACTTGCGCTGGAAGAAAGAAACGAAGCCGCCCGAGCGCCCACGATCCTAGGTGCCGACGTGCTTCTGGAACTGGGCGATGCTGGAGAACTCCGCGAGATCGAGGCTCGCCCCACCGACGAGGGCACCATCCACGTTCGGCTCGCGCATGAATCCGGCGATGTTGGAGGCCTTGACCGAACCGCCGTACAAAATACGGGTTGCGGATGCCACATCCGGCCCGACCAACCGGGCGAGTGTCGCGCGCAACTGCGCTGCCACCTGCTCAGCCTGCGCCGGAGTCGCCGCCTGCCCGGAGCCAATTGCCCAGACGGGCTCGTAGGCCACGACAATGTTCGCGCCGGCCGTGACGCCGGCCAGCGCTGCGGTGAGTTGAGCAATGGGCACGGCGCTCGGGCCATGCTTCTCGAGGTCTTCCGCCGTTTCACCAACGCACAGCACCGGTACGAGCCGGTGCGTGATGGCCGCGGCAACCTTGGCGGCGATCTCTTCATCGGACTCGTTGTGCAGGGTGCGCCGCTCCGAGTGTCCGATGATCACGTACTCACAGTCGAGGGCCTTGAGGAATGCACCCGAAATTTCTCCCGTGTAAGCGCCTGAGTCGTGAGCGGAGATGTCCTGGGCCCCGAATTTGAGCGGCAACCGGTCAGCGGAAATGAGTGTCTGCACCGAGCGGAGGTCGGTGAATGGCGGGAAGATCGCCACTTCGACGTCGGCGAAACCATGCTTGGCATCCTTGAGGCTCCAGGCAAGCTTCTGTACGAACGCAATCGATTGCAGGTGATCGAGGTTCATCTTCCAGTTGCCCGCGATGAGCGGGGTACGTCCGTGGGCTGTCACGCTTGCCATCCTAAAATCTCGAGACCGGGCAGACTCTTCCCCTCGAGGAATTCGAGGCTGGCACCCCCGCCGGTCGATATGTGGCCGAACTGTTCGTCCGCGAAACCGAGCTCGCGCACCGCGGCAGCGGAGTCGCCGCCGCCGACGACGGAAAGTCCGGTGACCGCGGTCAGCGCGGCGGCGACCGTCCTGGTACCGGCTGCGAATGGTGCGAGCTCGAAGACGCCCATCGGCCCGTTCCAGAACACGGTCTCGGAGCCCCGAATCACCTCGGCAAAACGTGCCGCGGTATCCGGCCCGATGTCGAGTCCAAGTCCTGCTGCGCCCCACGGCGAACCCTCGATGTCGTCGGCGGGTCGCACCTCGTGTTCCGCGTCCGCTCCAAACCTGGATGCCACGACGACGTCGGTGGGCAGCACGATGTCGACGCCGAGTTCTTTTGCCGTGTCGAGATAACCCCGGACCACGTCGAGCTGGTCGCTCTCGAGCAGGCTCGCGCCGACGGTGTGTCCCTTGGCCGCGAGGAAGGTGAAGAGCATGCCACCGCCGATGAGGAGCGAGTCGACCCGCGGCAGGAGGTGCGCGATCACTCCGAGCTTATCGGAGACCTTCGAGCCGCCGAGGACGACGGTGTACGGCTTCTTCGGCGACGTAGTGAGGCGTTCGAGCACATCGAGCTCCGTGGCGATGAGAAGTCCCGCCGCGCTCGGTAGAAGCTGTGCCAGCTCGTAGACGCTCGCCTGCTTGCGATGCACCACCCCGAATCCGTCCGACACGAAGGCGTCGCCGAAGGCAGCGAGCTGTTCGGCGAACACCATTCGGTCTTCGGCGCCTTTCGCGGTTTCGCCCGCGTTGAAACGCAGGTTCTCCAGGAGCGCAACGTCACCGTCCTGGAGTTCATCCACGGCCGCGCGTGCCCCGGGTCCCACGGTGTCGCGCGCAAACGTTACGCCTTTACCGAGCAGTTCGCGCAGCCGCTCTGCGACGGGAGCCAGACTGTATTTCGCCTCTGGCGCGCCGTCCGGCCTGCCAAGGTGAGAGATGACAACCACTCGCGCGCCGACCTGGATGAGAGCGTTGAGGGTTGCCAGGGAGGCCCGGATGCGACCATCGTCCGTGATCAGACCGTCCTTGAGTGGAACGTTCAGGTCACAGCGAACCAATACCCTCTTGCCCGCGAGCGGACCGAGATTGTCGAGCGTACGAAGCGTCATTTTCTTGATCGACGAGACAGTTACAGGCGCTCGGCGACGTACTCCGTCAGGTCCACGAGCCGGTTGGAGTAACCCCATTCGTTGTCGTACCAGCCCGCTATTTTGACCTGGTCGCCGATCACCTTGGTGAGTCCGGCGTCGAAGATGCACGAGTGCGGGTCACCCTGGATGTCGCTCGAGACGATCGGATCCTCGGTGTAGCTGAGCAGGCCCTTGAGCGGTCCGCTCTCCGCGGCCGCTTTGTAGGCAGCATTGACTTCGGCCACGGTGACCGGACGGCTCGCCTGAACGGTGAGGTCGGTGATCGAGCCGGTCGGCACCGGAACGCGAAGCGCGTAACCGTCGAGCTTGCCGACGAGTTCCGGGACCACGAGACCGAGCGCCTTTGCGGCCCCCGTGCTGGTGGGAATGATGTTGATCGCCGCGGCGCGGGCACGACGCAGGTCGCTGTGCGGGCCATCCTGCAAATTCTGGTCAGCGGTGTAGGCGTGGACCGTGGTCATGAGACCCCGCTCGATGCCGAACGCTTCGAGGAACACCTTCGCCAGCGGCGCGAGGCAGTTCGTCGTACAGGAGGCGTTGGAAATGACGTGCTGTGTTGCGGAGTCGTAGAGATGCTCGTTCACGCCCATGACGAATGTGCCGTCCTCGTCCGTGGCAGGAGCCGAGATAATGACCTTCTTCGCGCCAGCCGCAATGTGCTTGGCGGCATCCTTCCTGTCGGTGAAGCGACCGGTCGACTCGATGACGACGTCGACGCCGAGGTCACCCCAGCCGAGGTCGGAAGGGTCACGCTCGGCGAGAACCTTGATGCGCTTGCCACCCACAACGATGAACTGCCCGTCGACCGTGACTTCTTCCGCGAGACGGCCGGCGACCGAGTCGTACTTCAGCAGGTGAGCGAGCGACGCGGGGTCGGTCAGGTCGTTAACGGCGACGATCTCGAGGTCAGCGCCCTGCGCCAGGGAGGCGCGGAGGTAGTTGCGACCAATGCGGCCGAAGCCGTTGATGCCGATCTTGACGGTCAAAAGAACTCCTGTTGCTGGGGCGCCGTGGCGCCACGTTCGTGTGATGGTTGTGGAATGGATGAACCCAAGGGCGTGGCCGGAGCAGTGCTCCGGCCATACGCCGTGGTCTTAACTCTGGCGCTATGACAGTACCAGCAGGCCGTTCGTCTTTTCACGAGCGACTTCGAAGCGCTGCTGAACGTTCGACCAATTGGCGATGTTCCAGAACGCCTTCACGTAGTCGGCGCGCACGTTCTTGTAGTCGAGGTAATAGGCGTGCTCCCAGACATCGAGCATGAGTACAGGAACCGTCCCGGCCGCGAAGTTGCTCTGCTGGTCGAAGAACTGCTGCACGAGGAGCTTCTGGCCGATGGAGTCCCAGACCAGTGCGGCCCATCCCGAGCCCTGGACGCCGAGGGATGCGGCGGTGAAGTGCGCCGTGAATTTGTCGAACGACCCGAAGTTGTCATCGATCGCTGCTGCCAGTTCACCGGTCGGCTTGTCGCCGCCATCCGGTGACAAATTGGTCCAGAAGATCGAGTGATTGACGTGACCGCCGAGGTTGAACGCGAGGTCCTTCTGGAGTTTGTTGACGTAGGTCAGGTCACCTTTGTCGCGAGCATCGGCGAGCTGCGCGATGGCGGCGTTTGCGCCGGTCACGTAGGCCTGATGATGCTTTGAGTGGTGAAGCTCCATGATGGCGCCGCTGATGCTCGGCGCGAGAGCTCCGTAGTCGTAGCCCAGCTCGGGCAGCGTGTAATCAGCCATTAGTTGATCTCCTTGTCTTCCGTCCAGGTGCGCCAATCGGCGCATAACCCACGTGACTTTTCCAGTCTAGTATCGACCGCTCC
>JAYTEZ010000291.1:0-3005 GCA_043734805.1 Microbacteriaceae bacterium | reverse complement strand
GTCGCCTCGAGGGAGCGCCCGTTGTCGAGGTAGCACCAGAGGGTGGTGAGCAGCTCCGTCGAGTGCGACTGCAGCGGCTTGTAGATGCGGTTGATGAGGGTGGCGCGAGCGAGAGCATCGCCGGCGAGCGCGCGCTCGGGGAGCAGGTCGTCGGCAAGGGTTGGGCGCGGGGCGTTGCGCCAGGATCGCGCAACGGCAAACCCGGCCAGCGCGGCCTTCGCGCTTCGGGAGGCATCGACGAGGCTCGCAACCTGGTGACCGAGAACGAGGTGGCCGTCGCCGAAGCCGGGTTCGAGCGCGGTCGCAATATCGAGAAAAGGTGTCAGGATCGCGCCAGATGGCTCGTCCTCCGGCGGTGTTGGATGAGCGCGGCCGATCACGAGGACGAGTCGGTTGCCCTGCACGCCGATCAACACATCGGCATCGAGGTGGCGCGCGGTGCGGCGCAGCATGTCGACGTCCAGCATTGCGGGCGCGGTGCCCACCAGAACGGAGACCTCGCCGTGTCCGTGCCAGCCGAGAGCAGCGATGCGACTCGGCAGCTCATCGTCGTACTCACCGCTCAGGATCGAGTCGACGACGAGCGCCTCAAGTCGGGCATCCCACAGGCCACGGGCTTCGGCCGCGCGGGCGTAAACGTCCGCTGCCGCGAACGCGATCTCCCTCGAATACAGCAGGATCGCCTCGCGTACATTCTCGTCCGAACCCTTGACCCGCTCCTCAACAACCTCCACGGTCGCCTTGATGAGCTGCAGCGTCTGAGTGAGGCTCACCGAGCGGAGGAGTTCGCGGGGAGCAGCTCCGAAGACATCCGCAGCAATCCATGGTGTGGACTTGGGATCGTCAAACCAGTGAATGAAGGATGTGATCCCCGCTTGGGCGACGAGGCCGACGGCGGAACGCCGACCCGGAGGCATCTCGCCGTACCAAGGGAGCGTGTCGTCGAGTCGCTTGAGCGTTGCGGTTGCGAGCTCGCCGGAGATTGCCCTGAGCCAGGCGAGTGTCTGCTCCTTAGTTTTTACGACCGGTGCCATGTTCGTCGGGCAGGAGGGCTAGCCCTCTCCGCCTGCCGAACCGGATGAGCCCGCGGTCACGTCGTGCAGCTTGTATCTGTCGATCGCCTGCTGCGGAACGCTCGGGTCCAGCTGGCCGCGAGCGACCAGGGACTCGAGGGTGCGTACGACGAGCGACGGTCCGTCGATCATGAAGAATCGGCGGGCCGCGGCCCGAGTGTCGGAGAAGCCAAAATCGTCGGCACCGAGCGTCGCAAAATCGCCGGGAACAAAGGCGCGGATCTGGTCGGGAACCGCGTGCATGAAGTCGGTGACGGCAACAAACGGTCCGTCAGCGCCGGCAAGCTTCTGTGTCACGTACGGAACGCGCTTTTCGGCGTTCGGGTTGAGGAAGTTCTGCTGCGTTGCAGCAAGCCCTTCGCGTCGCAGCTCGGTCCAGGATGTGACCGACCAGACATCCGCCGAGACGTTCCAGTCGTCGGCAAGCAGCTGCTGGGCTTCGAGGGCCCACGGCACGGCGACCCCGGATGCGAGAAGCTGAGCTTTCGGACCGAAGTTGTCACCCTTCCTGAGCAGATAGATGCCCCGGAGCAGGCCGTCGACGTCGAGATTCTCGGGTTCAGCCGGTTGCACGATCGGCTCGTTGTAGACCGTGAGGTAATACATGACGTTCGGTTCCGGATGCTGCCCGCCATACATGCGGTCGAGCCCGTCCTTGATGATGTGGCCGAGTTCGTATCCGTATGCCGCGTCGTAGGACACGACGGCGGGGTTGGTCGACGCAAGCAGCAGCGAATGCCCATCCGCGTGTTGCAGTCCCTCGCCCGTGAGGGTCGTACGCCCGGCGGTCGCGCCGACGATGAACCCGCGAGCCATCTGGTCCCCGGCCGCCCACATGGCATCCCCGGTGCGCTGGAAGCCGAACATCGAGTAGAAGACATAGACCGGAATGAGCGGTTCGCCATGGGTCGCATAGGACGTGCCGGCAGCGGTGAAGGCAGCGAAACCGCCAGCCTCGTTGATACCGACATGAATCATCTGGCCCTGCGGGCTCTCCTTGTACGCCAGCAACTGCTCACGGTCCACCGAGGTGTACTGCTGGCCGTTGGGGTTATAGATCTTGGCGGTCGGAAAGTACGCATCCATACCGAACGTGCGTGCCTCATCCGGAATGATCGGCACGATGCGGTGGCCGAAGTCCTTCGACCTGAGCAGGTCTTTGAGCAGGCGGGCGAACGCCATTGTCGTGGCGATCTCCTGTTTGCCCGACCCCTTCTTCGCGATCTCGTACACCGATTCGTCGGGAAGGCTCACCGGCAGGTGGCGCGTGCGGCGGTCCGGCAGATAGCCGCCGAGGGCACGGCGACGCTCCTGTATGTACTGGATCGCCTCGTCGTGGACGCCGGGGTGGTAGTAGGGCGGAAGGTACGGGTTTTCCTCCAGCACGGCATCCGTGATCGGAATGCGCATGGCGTCCCGGAACTGCTTGAGGTTGTCGAGCGTAAGCTTTTTCATCTGGTGGGTCGCATTGCGTCCCTCGAATGACGGTCCGAGGCCGTACCCCTTGACCGTCTTCGTCAGAATGACCGTTGGCTGGCCCTTGTGCTCCGATGCGGCCTTGAAGGCCGCATACACCTTGCGGTAGTCGTGGCCGCCACGCTTGAGGCCCCAGATCTGGTCGTCGGTGTAGTCCTTGACCAGCTCGAGAGTTCTCGGATCGCGTCCAAAGAAATTCTCTCGAACGTAGGCTCCACTCTCGGCCTTGTAGGTCTGGTAGTCGCCGTCGGGTGTGCGGTTCATGAGGTCGCGGAGTGCACCGTCGGTGTCACGTGCGAGAAGTGCATCCCACTCGCGGCCCCAGACAACTTTGATGACGTTCCAGCCGGCGCCGCGGAAGAAGCTCTCGAGCTCCTGGATGATCTTGCCGTTGCCGCGCACCGGTCCGTCGAGGCGCTGCAGGTTGCAGTTGACCACGAAGTTGAGGTTGTCGAG
>JAYTEZ010000290.1:0-6833 GCA_043734805.1 Microbacteriaceae bacterium | reverse complement strand
TCCTGCTTGGCGCGCTCGCAACGAACCTCGGTTACATCTATACCGGTCAGCCCGAGGTGCTGCTCGGGCAATTGCTGAGTGTGGTCGTCACGGCGATTTTCGCATTTGTTGTCGGCGCCGGACTGTGGGCGGCGCTCAGGCGCATCCGTCGGTCGGACCCGGTGTTCAACTGATCATGACGCGCCGAATGATGTCGCGCGCCTGTTTCCCTTCCGGGATCGGCAACAGCGGGTAGACGTGGATCATCTCCCGTTCCTCGTGATAGTCAATGGCAAAGTCGATCGCCTTCGCGAGTCGCATGAGCCTGCGGGCATCCGCGTTCAGGATGTCGCGGGTGCCGCTGAACATCGTTATCGCGCCGAGGCCGGTTAAGTCGCCGTGAATCGGGCTGACGATCGGATCGTCCTCCGGCAGGTCGCCACGGTAAATTTCGCCTGCCGCGTGCGAACCGGGAACGGCAAGCCACGGATCACGGGGCGCGATGGCGGCGAGGGCTGGGTCGGTGCCACTGATGTCGAGCCAGGGGGAGATGAGCACGGTGGAGTGGGGCGCGGGAAGACCGCGGTCGCGCAATTGCATGGCGACGGCGAGCGCCATTCCGCCTCCCGCCGAGTCGCCGAGAATGTGCGTAGCCTCAGCGCCCACCTCGGCGATCAACGCGGCAGCCAGGTCGGTTGCTTTCGGCACGATAGTCGCTGCGGTTTCGGCCGGGGCAAGCGGGTAAATCGGAACGATGAACCGGGATCCGGTGCTGACCGCTAGGTCGGCGACCAGCAACCAGTGCGCGAGCGCGATCTCATACACGTAAGCACCGCCGTGGAGATAGAGTGCGCGTCGCGGTGCGGCCGCCCCCCGCGGGCTGATTTCATAGACAGACCACCCCGCAATGATTTGCACCCTGATGTCGACAGACGGGAGCAGCAGCCCAGGCGGGGCGTGGCGGGCGGGATAACGACGCAACCTGGCCACCTTGGCGCGCATCACATCAGCTGAACTGAAGCGTCGCTTGGCTCCGCCCACGGTCATCAAGAGAGGCAACAATCGGCTAGCAAGGCTCGGCATGATTCCAGCTTAGGGTTGAGGAGCGGAGCCCATCTCACCGACCGCGGCCTCTGCATGAAGCACAACTACCGCATCTCGAGTGACGCGAAGGTGGGCGATACCGGACTCGAACCGATGACCTCTTCCGTGTGAAGGAAGCGCGCTACCAACTGCGCCAATCGCCCTGACAAAACAATCCTCCCATACCAGCACGACGCTCCGTCACGGAATTGGCTCATCCCGGCGGCATCGGATAGAGTCATCCACGCACGCAGAAAATGCGGGCAGTGCGGATGTGGCGCAGTGGTAGCGCATCACCTTGCCAAGGTGAGGGTCGCGAGTTCGAATCTCGTCATCCGCTCGAGTGAAGTCTCACGTGACAGTTTCACCCGGCGTGGGGAACCACACTTGGTGGCGTGGCCGAGAGGCGAGGCAGCGGCCTGCAAAGCCGTCCACACGGGTTCAAATCCCGTCGCCACCTCGTAGGTAAAATAGAAGACAGATTTGAGCGATTGGCGCAGCGGTAGCGCGCTTCCCTGACACGGAAGAGGTCGCTGGTTCGATCCCAGTATCGCTCACAAGGAAAGCCCCGGAATCATTGAGATTCCGGGGTTATTTTCTTGTTCGGGCACAATGCGGGCACTATCGAACTGGCCTGTGTTGCAGCTTCTCGATGTTGAGCGCTGACAGTGAGTGTCAGGAATCGTTAGGTGATGCATTTCGGTGATGCAATGATTGATGCATGGCTTCAACAATCTCCCGTCGTCTCTCCCTGCCGCTCTCGGACAAGGACGAAGTGGATCTTGCGCTGATTCGCAAGTCGCCCGAGCGTCTGCGGGACTTGAAAGATGGCCTCACGAATGCGTCCAGCGAAAGCGCTATCGTGCACGCTGTATTCGAAAAAGGGCTTCGATCTATAAGGGAGCAGGCGATGGAAGAGACGTATGCCGAAATGGCTGCGGACGCGAAGGTTGCCGCAGAGTCTGCAGCAAATCGCCTGCGCTTGGCCCGCCGCCCGCGTGATTCTGATGCTGACTAGTGACCCTTGTCCGAGGGCGCGTTTACCTCGCAAAGCTCGGGACCGCCGAGGCGAAATATTGGCTCGTAGTATCCAACAATCATCGGAACGCTGCGTTGGATAACGTGCTGGCGGTACGGATCACCTCCACGCAGAAGTACGAAAACCTTCCGTCCGTAGTTCAGATACCGGCTGGCGAGGCTCTGTCCGGATACGTACGGTGTGACGCCCTTACCCAGGTGTGGCCCGATGAGATCATTAAGGATGTCTGCGCTTTCTCCTCGACGACTATGAATCTCGTTGGGGAGGGGCTGAAAGCTACCCTCGGCATTTCGTAATCCTGTTCTTGCAGGGCCGTCTGCTCCTAACGAGGGGATCATGGTGGTCTGGCATCCCATTTACGGAAGGCCTGCTTCGGGTTCGTGCGCGTCCCCGAAGGTTACGAGCGGCTGATCGGCGTTGAGGAATTCCTGGAGCCGCGCGAATCCGCGATCTAGATTGGCCTGCGTTGAGCGCGCAATCAACGGCTGCAGCAGGCGCATTGCTCCTGCGGGGTACCCCGAGACGGTGAATCCGACTTCGGTGTCAGTGACACGGTCTGTCAACCGGTACGAGAGGGTGGTGGGCAGAGGGCCTGAAGTGCTGGTGATTGTTATTCGCCACGGAGCCTGGAATTCAGTGATCAGCCAGTCGTACCGGTACTTCCTGCCCATGGTTCGAAGCGTCGTCCGAACCGTAGTACCGACGCCGATTGGCCCGGCTGATGTCAGTTCCTCACTCTCGACGCTGTGGTCCCACTGGGGGCGGTTGCGCGCATCAGCGACGAATCGGGGGTGGCGCGGTTCAGCCTCCCGTCAGCGCTCTGCTTCTACCCTCCATACCTGAGACCGCGTCACTGTGGTTTCGCGGAGGAAGGTTGGTGCACGGTGCAGAGACTACCGTTCACTCCAGCAAGGGGCCGAGCGCCGATTGCCCTTGGCCTGCTCGTGACGCTGCTCACGACCGGCTGTACGGCGTCGAATGACAAGCCCAAGGAGACGTTCAGCGAGACGCCGTTCGTTGCCGCTGATTTTGTCGACCCGACCGCCGGGATGAATAAGTGGTTCCCTCTGAAGCCTGGAACCCAGTGGGTGCGCGAGGGAACCACGCTGATCGGTAATCGCACCGTGCCACACAAGGTCGTGACTACGGTGACCGACGTCATCCGCGAGGTCAACGGGGTCAAGACGGTGCTGCTTTACGATCGATCGGTGGGCGCTGGCCAGATCGTGCAGCAGTCGCTGGACTATTACGCGCAGGACCGGGCGGGCAACATCTGGGCAATGGGAGCTGCCACCGAGCAGTTCGAGGCTGGACGTTTTGTGGCCGTCGACGAGGCATGGCTGAGCGGTGTGGACGGGGCAAAAGGGGGCATCCAAATTCCGGCGGACCCGACCGCCAAGACACCGCCATGGACGATCGCTCGGCCTCCGAAAGCGGACGGTGATGCGGCGGAATTTTTGAGGACGCAGAAGCGGGAGTGCGTGCCTTTCGCGTGCTTCGACAACGTGCTGGTGATTCGCGAGGGAAAGCGTTCCGCCATCAACAACGAATACAAGTACTACGCGCTCGGGGTGGGACAGATCCGGAACGAACCTCGCGGCGCAAGCCGACACGCGGATATCGAACGGCTGATCAATGTGACGAAGCTGACCCCGGAGGGTCTCGCTGAGGCAAGCGATGAGGCGCTGCGGATTGATCAGCAGGCGGCCCGGGAAATGCCGAAGCTCTTCGGTTCTGCCAAAGCGAGACGAATTCCATGATGCCTTCCACCATCCATTACTCAAAGGGGCGGGAAGAGCCGCTGATGACGCTGCGGGATGTGTCGAAGACGTACTCCAATTCGAATGACACGACCCAGGTGTTGAAGAACCTCGACCTCGAGTTGTACAGCGGCGAGATCGTCAGCCTGATCGGCCCTTCGGGTTCGGGTAAGTCCACGATAATCGCCCTGATCGCGGGGCTCCTGGTGCCCGATTCGGGCCGCGTCTCCTTCGGTGGCATAACCCTGAGCGACATGGCCGATTCCCAGCGTGCCGAGCTCCGGGCGTGGAGGATCGGGATCGTGCTGCAATCGGGAAACCTCGTTCCGTTCCTGACAGCGGGGGAAAACGTCGCGCTGGCGTTTCGACTGGCAGGTCGGCCGGCCTCCGCCACAACCGTCGCCTCCCTCCTCGAGGAGGTCGGGCTTGCCGACCGCGGCGGCCATCTTCCTCGACGGCTCTCGGGTGGCGAGGCGCAGCGAGTCGCGCTGGCGGTCGCCCTCGCGAACACGCCCGACCTCCTGTTGGCCGACGAGGCCGTGGGACAACTGGACTCTGCGACGGCGCGGTCTGTGATGCGCACCCTTGAGGACGCGTCGCGCAATCGCGGGCTCGCGGTGCTGCTGGTGACCCATAGCGAAGAGATCGCCGCCAGGGCGTCGCGGGTCGTGTCCCTTGTCGACGGACGACTCGAGGTTGCCGCGTGACGACCGCCGATGGGTATCCGCAGCCGACGGCACGGCGGGCCGACGCGGTGGGCGCACGAATCGTGGTCGACAGCGTCTCGATGGAGTACGCGACAGAGCAAGGCGTTGTGAGCGCGCTAGACGATGTCTCGCTGACAGTGGAGCCGGGAGCGAGCGTCGCCATCGTCGGGCCGAGCGGATCGGGTAAGTCGACGCTGCTGGGCATCCTCGGCGGCCTCGAACTGCCGACGTCGGGGAAGGTGTGGATTGGCGACGAGCTGATCACGACGATGCCTGAAGAGGAGCGTGCCGCCCTTCGCCGACGGGAACTCGGATTCGTATTCCAGTCGCATAATCTGCAGCCCTTCCTGACCGTGTCAGAAAACGTACGGATGCAGGCTCTTCTGGCGGGGATCCCCGACAAGACCGCTTACAGCGATGAGCTGCTCGCGAGCCTGGGTGTCGGCGCCTTTGCACAGCGTTTCCCCGATCAGCTGTCTGGTGGACAACGACAACGGGTCGCCGTGGCGCGGGCGCTGGTGCACCATCCAAGCCTGATCCTTGCCGACGAACCCACCGGCTCTCTCGATTCGATCAATTCGGATCGCGTCGTCGAATTGCTGCTGCAACTACACAGCGTGCACAAAATAACCCTGGTGGTCGTGACACACGACAGGGCTGTCGCCGACCGGATGGCGAGCGTGGTCGAGATGAGCGATGGCCGAGTGGCAGGGACGAAAGGAATTCGCCCATGACTCTCATCGGCTATGTGTTGAGGGATTTGCTTCGCAATCCTCGGCGCACGCTGACCTCGCTGGTCGGAGTAATCGTCGGCGTGGGGCTTTTCGCTGCCGTGCTGTTCTTCATCGACGGGTCCGGCGCCTCGATGACCCGGCGCGCCCTCGCACCTCTGACCCTGGACACGCAGTTGGTGCTGACCTCGCCTCTCGGAGGAGGTATCCTCCTGGAACGCACAGTCGCCGACAGTGCACTCAGCGCCGGTGCACACACTGTGGTCACACTCACCGTCGTCAATAGCGGTGTCAGCCCGGCGCACGAGGTGGTCATTCGGGACCGTCCCGATAGCAAATTGAGCTATCTACCCGGCTCGACCCTGCGCGACGGGACGCCGGTCGAGGACGTCGGCGGCGGCATCCCGCTGTATCAGGGCAACGGGGGGATAGGACTGAACATCGGCACGGTCGCGCCGGGCTCGACTCATCAGCTCAGCTACCGGGTGGAGGCCAAGCAGAGCGTGCCCTCCATCGCGGCGCTGCCGGTCCAGGCGACGATCTCCTCACGCGAGGCGGTGACACCGGCCAAAGCAAATCCTCGGCCAGCAAGGACTTTGCAGACGCTCGGCGAGAACATAGCTCATATTCCGGGCGTGCGCGCGGCGGATCCGCTGGTTTCCGTCGACATGGAGTCGGGCGCCCTCAGCGCGAATGGATCAAGCGTTCAGAGCCGTGTGAAGCTCTTCGCTTTCAACGCCGAGTATCAGGCGCACTATCCGAGTATCAGGACGCTCTCGGGGCGCATCGGACCGGATGGTGTCGCGATCAGTGCTGAGACAGCGCGCGCTCTGAGGATCGGCAAAGGGGGCACCGTGAATATCATGCTCCCCGGCGGCGCGGCACCCCTGGTGAGGACGGTCGTCGCGATAACCGACCTGTCGAATGCACGGCCGCTTTTCGAGAGTCGGGAGTCGAGTCGACTCGAGAAGTTCGTGTATGTGCCGTTTACCGTCATCGTCGATCCCGCCACATACCGGGCGGAGGTCGCGCCCGCGTTCGAGGCTGCCGCAGCAGCACGGGCGGGACAGACCACGAGTGTTCCTCTTGAAGAACTCGATATCTCCTTGGATCGCTCGACGTTGAACGCCGACCCGGCGACCGCTGTGGCGCAGACGCGACGGATTGCGCAATCCGTCCTGGACGTCGCCGGCGACCAGGGCTATCTCATCGATAACATTTCGAACACGCTCCTCGTGGCCAGAGGCGACGCAGCGGTTGCAAAGCGGTTGTTCGTCTTTCTCGGAGTGCCGGGTGCGATTCTCGCCGCCATCCTCACGGCCTACGCTGGCACTCTGCTTGCGGGAGCCCAGCGCCGCGAAAATGCCCTGCTCAGGGTTCGCGGTGCGGCACGGCGGCACCTGCTCTACCTGCTCGCTCTGCGCACCATAGCGATCGCGGGGATCGGCTCACTTCTCGGTGCAGCCGTCGGGTTTCTCTCCGTGCTCGCGCTCCTCGGCGGCACCGTACTTTTCGAGGCATCGGCCGGGGCCCT